>NZ_ATLN01000111.1:0-38644 GCF_000416195.1 Pseudomonas sp. CFII68 | reverse complement strand
CCGCTTTCGCGAGCAAGCTCGCTCCCACAGGTGTTTTGCTTAACTGATTGGCATTACTCCGACTTAGTCGAACGCGCCATTGAGCACTTCATAGATGATGCCAGTGGCGATCGCCACCAGGATCAGGTCCGTGCCGACCTGTTGCCACTCATAACCGTCATAGTGCGGCAACCGCCCCAGCAGTCGCCCATCAAGCTTCTTGGCGATACCGGGTGGCAACGGCTTGCCCCGTGCAAGATTTTTCTGGATGCCTGGCGGCAACGCCGGGCCGGGGCTCCAGTAATCGCGATAACCGCCAATCACACCGAGGATGCCGCCGCGGTCAAGGCTCGGGCCGTTATGCCAATCGCCACCGCCACCGCCTTGGTTGCCTTTGCCGCCCTGGTTGCCCTTGTTACCGGGATTTCCTTGACCGCCCTTGTTGCCCTGTCCGCCTTTGCCTCCCTGCCCTTGACCGGGACCTTGATCGAATTGAGCATTTCCCTTGCCGTTGCCCGGGTCCGCGACAACAATGCCAGGGCCAGCCGCCAGGGCGAAACAGGTCACTGCAGCAATCAACGAGCGCGATTTGAACATGGCAGTTCTCTCAAAAAAGGGATGACCCCTGTAAAGATATAGAGACTAACGGTGATATTAGTTCCATATCACACTGCGCGCCGCTTGCCTGGACCGGATACACCTGAACACAGCAATCAAGGAGTTTCATGCGCAAGGATTACCTGGCTTTTTTCGTCTCTATGTTCCTTTCCCGGTTGGCCGACCAGATTTTGCTGTTCATCGTCCCGCTGATTGTTTTCCAGACCACCAACAGCGTCTCCTGGGCAGGCCTGGCCTTCTTCGTCGAATCCTTGCCACGCTATCTGGCGTTCCCCATCTGCGGCGCGCTGTGCGACAAGTTCTCGCCGATTCGCATCCTGCACATCAGCCAGGTCTATCGCGCCGTGGCCTGCGGGGTGGCGGTCGTGCTTTATGGCGTCTTCGGCGGGATCTATTGGATCGTCGCGCTCTCGGCCCTGTGCGGCGTGCTGACCACCCAGGGCATCATGGCCCGCGAAGTGGTGATGCCGTACATCTTCAAGCACTACACCTACACCAAGACCCTGTCCTACTCGCAAATCGCCGACCAGACCGGCTTGGTGCTGGGCCCGCTGATCGCTGCGCTGCTGCTTGAGGTGTGGGCGTGGCACTGGGTGGTGCTGGCGATTGCCGGGCTGTTCCTGCTCGCGGACCTGGCGATGCTGTATTGGCAGCGCATCAGTTCGGTCACCCTGGAAACCTTCGAGCAGCATCACGACCTCTGGCTGAACCCGCTGCGCATCGCCTTCGGCCACATTCGCAACCTGGCGGAACTGAAAAAGATCATCAGCCTGGCGGTGGGCGTCAACCTGATCATCGGCGTCACCCTCGCCACCTCAGCGGCCATGGTCATCGGCCATTACGGCGCCGGCAAGGATGACTACGCAGGCTTGCAGGCCGCCGGTGCCGTGACCACCATCCTCATCCTGTTTCTCCTGGCCCGGGTGACCTTGCCCTTGAAACTACTGGGCGCCCTCTCCTACACGCTGATTACCGTCGGCGCCTTCATCACCGCGCTCAGCCCGAACACAGGGGGCTACGTCGTCGGTTTCTTGCTAATTGTCGGTTTCGACAAAATGTTCAACGTCTACTTCCGCACCCTCCGCCAGCAAGTGATTCCGCCCCAGGACTTCGGCAAGACCGTCGGCGTCATCACGCTGCTCAACAACCTGTCGCAACCGCTCGCGGGTCTGCTGGTCGCGGTGCTCGCCGCGCCGGTTGGAACGCAGCAGGTGATTCTGTTGTTGGCGGTTGTCACCAGCCTGATCGGAGCCGGGGTGGTTGTGGTGCACAGGCATTCGACACACCGGTCAAGCGTCTACAGCGCCAAGACCGACTGACCCTGCCGGGGAGCGGTTTGTATTATCAGTGACTTATTGTTGAGGCATGGTTGCAACGTTGCCGGCGTCAATACACGTCTGCCCCGCCATTCGTCACCTGTCGAGTGTCGGGGCCAACAAGCGGCCACGTCTGGCTCAGGGTTTGCACTGGCCTGTCTCAGCAGCCAAGAACGACGTAATTCTGACGCGGCGGCAAATTAATCAATGCTTGGTCAGCAAACGGAGATGTACCGTGTCAACTCTCAACGAAATCGCAGCGAATCACGCGAGAATGGCAAAGTTAAAGGAAGAAGAGTCGATGCGGCTGAGTGCGCTTCAGGGTCAGGTGGTGGGGAGTTTTGAAATTCCACCCATCGAGGCACCACAGGAGATGTCGCTGCACTTTATGGCAGGGGTACAGGATCACTCGTTTGGGGAAGCGGCGGCGCTGAGTTTTTGACCTGGGTGTTGATGGGGTTTCGTCGCTCGCTTGTTCGCGGGCGACTCGACCTTTCAGAACTGCCTGGCTAAAGCCGCTGCAAGTATGCCGGCCGCAATTGCCGGCAACGGTTTTTTCAGTGTCAGCATAACGATTGCCGTGGTCAGCAAAGCCAGGCGTGCGCCGTTGTCACCTTTAACCGCCAGCGGAGCCAACACCGCCACCAACACCGAACCGGACATGGCCGTGATGAACTGCTGCACCCGATAGTTGATCGGCACGAAAGACATCACGAAAACACCGCCCCACCGAGTCGCCAATGTCACCGCGGCCATTATCAATATGACAACCAGGGTGCCGTAACCCGCCGTTTCAATGCTCATTGTTTTTTCTCCATCCACAGCGCGCCCAGAATGCCCCCCGCCAAAGCGCCGACCACGACATGACTGTTCGCCGGCAAGTACCAGTAGGCCAACAGCGATGAGCAGGCCGCCACGGTCCAGATGATGAACATGCGCAGGTTTTTCTTCCCGCCCACGACCATCGCCAGCAAGAAACAGCCCATCACCATATCGAGCCCGAAACTGACCGGGTTCTCAATGGCGCTGCCAAAATGAAGCCCCAGCCAACTGCCCAGGATCCACGCGACCCAGAGTGCAATGCCGCCGCCGAATAAAAGCCCGAGCCCCGGCTTGCCACGACTGAACGCCTGCATCGCCATAGCCCAGTTCGCGTCCGAAACAACCAGCATGACACCGTAGCGTTTGGCAACGGGCAGCTCCCGCAGCCACGGGTAAAGCGTCGCGCCCATCAACAAGTGCCGGGCGTTGATGGCGAAGACGGTGATCATCAGTGGAACGACCGGCACTTGCTGCCCCCACAGATCCAGCGCGGCAAATTGAGAAGCACCGGCAAAGACCAGCGTGCTCATGAGCACGGCAGACGTATCACTCAAGCCCGTTTGCGCAGCGGCCAGGCCGAAAGCAACGCCGAACACGACGACGAAAAGAGAGATGGGGATCAGCTGTTTGAAACCGTCGTAGATGTGATTCAACGTCAGCGCGTGCAGGTGGGGTTCAACATTCGACAAAACTGGGCCTCTTGTGGGTATCTGCGGTGCAAAAACCGAGAGTATGGGGCTGAATCTCTGTGTCGAAAACTTTTTGGCGGATCAAAGGGCAACTCAACCCGCCGAGCCTTAGAGATTGCGCGTGGCAAAACCGCCAAAACAGGAGAACGTCAAATCCTTGCACAACCCTTCCAGATCGCCATAAACCAGCTTTGAACCGACGTTCATCAGCAACAGCTCGGAAAACAGCGTTGCCACGCTCTGTTTCTTTATGATGATTTGGTGCGCCTCAGACGCTGGAAAACTGTCCTCTACCTCATAGCCGATGCTAAACAACCCGCTTTGAGACCTGAGCCGGTCATTCATATAGTTCGGTGTGTAAAAACAGAAGCCGTCCTCACGAGCATCGGGGACGTTCGAAAAAACGTCTTCCGGCAAGGCGTTGGTTTCCACCCACGTATGGTCACCTCCTTGTCCGCGAGGTGTCACCACATACACCGCCGCGTCATTTTCAACGACGCCAACCCTGTTATCCATATCGACAGGAATCGTATCGTTTTCATTGTAATCAGCCATCAAGCCAGCACTTTCGATCAGAGAAATCCGTTTGTACCTCACGCCGTCCAGTGCGAAAAAAAGCGCAACCAAGGGCGACAACGACCAATCCAGTAAGCGAGTGGGCATACCGTAGTGCTGCGCAAGCGCGAGCACATCCCAATCATTGTGGGAGGACAGTTGATGGTAGGCGTGACGCTCGGCGTTGAATTTTCTGAAGGCCTTGGTAGCCCTGGAGATCAAATCCCCTGATCTGGTTTTGGGGCTGCGGGCCAGAGAAGTCATTAATCCCCAGTTCGCGTTGCCTTGGCCTCGATAAACCGAGCCGTGGACCGTACCGGATTCTTTATTGAGTTTCTTAACTGCGTCGATGTACTCAGTCAGACTCGACACAACAACCGTGGTTTTATACACAACACTTCACTCCCTGAATAAAAGTCAACCACTCACCTGCCAAAGGTAAACAGTCGTAAAGCCCGCGCCAAACGCGTACCTTTCCCCATTTCCCTATTCAAAACGGCGTCATTCAACCCGAAATAGCATCAAATTGCCACCACAGCATAGATGGAATGTCGTGAGCGCTCTTGAAAGACAAATAGAGTGAAGCACGTCACAGACCAAGCGACCGCTCCAGCGGCCAGTGCGGAATGTTCCACACCAACGGCCATAAAACGGCAAAATAAACACCTCAGGCGACTCACTTGAGCCCTTCGTCAAAGATCAAAGCAATCAATGCGCTAGAAACAGAGCACAGGATTTCTTGGAAGAAAGAAAAATTACTTATGGAAAACAGGAACGTTAAAAATGAGCACAACTGAACAAGTACAAAGCACGGGTAAATACAGCGCCAAGTGGCAGGAACGCTTTGATTTCTTTGAAACCTATGGCGCGCCAAACGACCCGCGCTACAAGGAAGCCGTCAAGACGCTGCCTGGCGCCAAGAAGAAAATCCTCATCAACGCCAACGTGATCGCGTTTTTCTTCGGCCCTATCTACCTGTTCGTCCTGGGCCTCTGGAAGAAGAACCTTGCCCTGCTGGGTATTTTCCTGGCGATCAATATCGCATTGAGCGTAATTTTCGCAATCATCGGCATGGAGTTTCCCCGGCCGTTGAGTACAGGCCTGAGCATCGCCCTGTCGATGATGTACGCGCTCATGACCAACTACGCCTACTACCTCAAGGAAGTGAAAGGCGAGCAAGGCTGGAACCCGTTCAAAGGCATGCGTCTCTGATTGCAGGCTTGGGTCATCAACAGCCCGCACCTCGTCATGAGTGTGCGGGTTTGTTGTTTCTGAGTCGTGGGAATTTGGATAACCCAGCCTACGGACCTGCGAAGTCTTCGGGCGGGTCCGATTAGTTCCGAGTCGGTTCTTCAGCAAACACGGTATACGGCAGTATTAGCGTATCGGCGACCAAGCTGAACGGCAGGTCAATCAATGCCAATGGCACCAAGGCACGAAGCACTCCGGCGTTTTCATCCGTTGCGGCCTTGATCACTTCAATATCGGTGGAGGACCCGCAATACGGATGGGGACCACAACGTGGACGATCATCGAAGGTTTCAGAGAGCGTCGAACAACCTGCCAGCAGCACAACGGCCAATATGCCTGGGAACAATTTCATGCGTTCACTCACGAATACGGGCCGGAAGAAGAGCGATCCGCACTCTACTCCAAGCCCTGTGAAACGGGCGACATAAGTTACATGTCTTGCATCAGTGCGCCGTACTCCCGTCAGAAACAACGACCCGAACGTCAGTCACGGCCCGGTAGCGCCAGACCTTTATCAAGGCACTGTCACTTGGCGTCATGCGACCGATGATGGCTGTGACCTCGGAAGGACTGTTCACCGCCGCACCGGCGATCTCCAAAATGATATCCCCCGCCAAGAGCCCCATTTTCGCGGTATCGGCACCTGCTTCCGGGCCAAACACCAGCACCCCTTTCTCGGAAGGCAAACCGAAGCTTTTTACAACAGCAGGTGTGACCACGCCGAGATGCGCCCCTAAATGTCCAGCCGCAACGGGCACGGGAGCGGCAATGCTTTTGGCAGGTATCGGGGCAGGCGCGGCCGTCGCAGTGGGAGCAGGACTGGCGGCGATGCTTGGCTGGGTTGCGCTGCTGCGGGAGCAGTCTCGCTGAGCGACCACTTGATGAATCACTTGCCTGATTTTTTCTGTTCGAGGCGTGGGGTACTGGTCATAGCTGTCCCGAGTAATCAACAACGTATTGCAGTCCATCGCCTCATAGGTCGCAGGAGACTCGGTAGCACGATGATATTCGGCATACTTCGCCTTTTCCTCTGCTCCCATGGGCAGAAAGATACAGCCCACAAGCAACGGGGAGACGGCTGCCATTAGCGAAACAAGTCTGAGCGACATAGCCATCCCTGATGGTGGAGTTTTTGAGTTGGGATTAAAAGCTACTGTTTTGCCATGAGTCTGTCCAATCCACCCTCTACTCCTCTCCACAGCCAGGCATCTGGGAAACTGGGCACAGACCACTAGAAACTGAGTAAATGCCTGCGGCCCTCCCCAATCCTGATTCTATCGAGTGCCCTGCCTAAAGCATCCAAGGCATCGACTACTCTCACCATTTTTCAGTTGCTGATCATCACGGTGAACACCAGCCCAAAAAGAAACTGGCGGATGTAGTCGCTGGTCGCAAGACCGCCAAAAGTCTTGGCGAAAAATGAGTGCATAAGAGATCCCTCTAGAATGCTGATTTAAACGAGGCGCCCCAAATGGGTTCAACCGCGAATGCGGCGCTCAATGAAGTCATAATCTTCCTGACAATCGCCGGAAGGGTCTGACGCCAAACTTACGTAACGCACCGTGTCGACATCGGTCAACTTGTACGTGTAGACATCTGGCATACGCACGCCATCGGTTCTCAATTCATTCTTGCCATTGGCAGCGGACCAGGTGCCATGTTCGGTTTGAATCGGCTGAGTCTGCTGGGCATCCCGGAAAAAGGTGATGGTGAAACGACCGTCGGGCTTGAAGTCATTTTTCCAGGAGAGGAACTGGCATTTGCCGTTTTCTGCCCGCAGGCCTTTCCATGAACCCACCAAGGATGGGTCATTGGCCGGCATGTTGGCGGCGCAGCCACCTAGCGTTGCAGCCAGGACGACAAGAGCCAGGGAGAAACTCCGTTTCACGTAGGACTTCCTTATTCAACTGAAATGCAGCGCGTTGCGAATACCCCGCGTCGAGCCGAATTGTAACGACTTTCGGCCAGGAAAGGCTCATCTGGTGAGCTGCCCCTAGCTCAAATGTGAGCAATGGCGTTCTTGGTGTAGCCTTTGTCGGACGATGACTTTTCTACAGCAGGGAGAGCTGATGAAATTCCACCCATTTCGATTAGAAGCTCGAGACTTAAGCTTGGCCCTTTTTGCCGTCAGCCTCATGCTGCCAGCCATCAACACTCGAAATGAAGTATGGGAATTTGAGAGCGTCACCTACGGCTACGAAGCGCTCTGCTTCGGATTTCTAGCACTATTGCATGGCAGTGCCGCTTGGCTGGCCAATCTATTCTTCATCGTGGCATTTTTCTCAGACAAGAGGGCGAGACGACGCCTGATCAGCGCCTTGTGCGCCACACTCCTCGGTCTGTCGTCGTACCTGTATACGAACATGTGGAATGATGGAGACGGACGCGTGACTGTCACCGGCTACAGCTACGGATTCTATGTATGGCTGTTCTCTTTTTTATGGCTGGTGCTATTAGCGACTCGAAAGACAATAAGGGACAGCCAGGCAGGTGCCAACCTGGATTCCCGTTAACGTTCCGCCCGTACATGTTCATGCCAATGACTCAGCGGGTGCTAGAGGCAGCCCCCTGATCGGCCTGCGCCGAAAGCGGAACATCAAACACTCGATCAAACCCCCATTGAAAAACCAGCGCGTAAAAAAAGAAAAACACGAACAACCCCAGGTTGGTCACCAGCGCCAGCCACAGGCTGATGCCCAGCCACGCGCCAATCACCGGAGTCAGGATCAGCGTCAAGCCGCCTTCAAATCCCAGCGAATGGAGCAGTCGTCGCAGCCAGCTACGATGGCGGCTGCGCTGGCGACGTTCCCACCACTCGAACAGGCCATTGAAAAGCATGTTCCAAGCCAGCGCGACAGCGGAAATCACCAGCGACAGCAGGGTTGAATAGCCCATACCCTGGCCGTAGGTCAGCGCCAGCGCCGGTGCCACGAACAGCACACCGCCGGCTTCGTAGAGGATGGCCTGAAGGATTTTACGGGGCGTGCCTTGCATCGGTGGACTCCTTCGCGGGGTTGGAAAACCACAGCCTGGCAAGTTGAGCCACCGCGCACAATTGAGCTAAATTGAGCCACGCTCAACCTGAGTAACCTCCCCCCATGTTCGCCAAACTGCCCCTCACCGCCTTGCGCGGCTTCGAGTCCGCTGCACGGCTGGGCAGCTTCAAGGCAGCGGCCCAGGAACTGAATGTCAGCCCGGCGGCGATCTCCCATCAGGTCAAAAGCCTTGAAGCCTTCCTTGGCGTGCGGCTGTTCGAACGCTCCAGCCAAAGCGTGCGCCTGAGCGCCGACGGCGAGCGCCTTCAGCCTTTCATGCACCGTGCCCTGCTTGATATCCAACAGGGTCTGCAGGTGCTGTCACCGCCTTGTGCTGCACAATCGCTGGTGGTGAGCACGACGCCGGCATTCGCCAGCCTGTGGCTGATACCGCGGCTCGGGGACTTTCATCGGTTATACCCGGATATCGACGTCAGGCTGCATACCAGCAACGACGTGGTCGACCTGCAGCGTGACGCCAGCATCGACCTGGCGATCCGCGCCCTCTTCACGCCTGACCCTCAGCTGTTCGAACAGCCTTTGCTGGACGAGTACTTTGGCGTTTATTGCCGCCCCGGCTGGCAACCGCCTGCAGCAGGCTCGCCCGTCGAACTGATCGACGTGCCATGGCTGAGCAGTGCAAAAGTGGCGGTCGACTGGCCTGCATGGTGCGCCAAGGCCGAGACCCTGGGCTGGCTGGAGAACGCGCGTTTTCGGCGTTATGACGAGGAACAACATGCCCTGCAGGCGGCGATCGCCGGGCACGGGCTGGTACTCGCCAGCAATGTACTGGTTGCTGAGGCTGTTGCGCGTGGGGAGCTGGTTGATTATCGCCCTGAGGTTCGCTTGGCGGGTGCGCGGTATACGTTGGTGTGTGTACCGGGCCGGGAACGGCAGCCGGCGGTTCGGGGGTTTGGTGAGTGGTTGTTGGGGCGGAGTATTGGTTGAATGAGTTCTGCCTACGTCCCGACGAATCGGGACGCTTACAGCCTAGGGTACGTTTTAGCTAGTGGTTTAGACTCTGCGAGTTTCTGCCCACGCTTCCCAGCCCCCAAAACCACTACGGCTGTAGAAATAAATACTTGTAAGGTGGCACAATGATAAAACCTTTTCTTTTGTCAGCTCTCAAATTACTTCCGATCATATCGTGCATATCCACTAGCACACGCGCCGAACTACCATAGTTTGAATGCCCAAGAAGATCATCAACACCTCCCGCACGAGTTATATCAACAGAGTCAATTCCGGGAAAGAAAAATCCTTCAGGGCCACTAAAGCCAAGCATTCCTCGATCAGCAAGATAGGTGCTAGAGGAAGCTTTGAGCGCCTTATCCTCCGACGACATATAGATTGTCGCACGGCCAAACTTACTAAACGCGGCCTTATATTTTAGAATAAACGTCTCCCTGGGAAAGTCAGGTGCAGCCAGTATGATATTACCCAGTTTCTTATCAAACAGTTTTGGATGAGTAGAATAGAGTCTAGCCAGTGCAGGAATGACTACTTTTGACCCCATGCTATGAGCCAGGACATGAACTCTCTTTCCTTGCGTAGAGGCCACCAGCTTTAACATGAATTTTTCGAAGTCATCAACAGAGTCCAACGCCCTACCAAAATCACGATTGTATTTTAGTGGATCCCCAATAGAAGGCCAACTGAACACCACCGGTTGCAAATCAGGATTAATATCGTAAGAAACTTGAGCTGCACGCTTCACAGCGTCTTCAAACTTCACATTAAAGCCATGTACGAAAAGCAATACATCACCGCTTTTAAAACCTTTCGCTGATTTGAACTGCTTAAAGAAGTCAGCCTCAGTCAACGTTAGCGAGCTGTCATTAAGCAAGGTGATAATTGGATCATCCTGCTCATCCACGAGCCCAAAGTCCATTAACATCTTAAATGCAGGGCTATGTGAGTCTTTAAAGCTTCCTAGATCCCGTTTAAAAGGAATCAGAACGGTCTCCTGACCATAAGACAGGGGGTCACCGGACACATTCAACTCAGGTAATAGACTGCCATCCGGCGCTTTTCTTCTATTTGTTGCATAGCTGACCTTCACTGGCGCAAAAACTTCAGTCCTGTATTCCGGCGTGGGATAAGGTAGCTGCTCAGAACTGTAAGTTGGAGCCGGATACGAAACTGAAGATGCACACCCGGCAAAAAACACGCTGAATGATAGAAGCCAGATACCACCCAACAAAGAAAATTTCATTATTTTTCCATCCTTTGATTTTATTTAACGCGAGCACCAAAACAGAAAGCAATCCACATTTTTTTCAGTAAAAAGACCGTCTACCTCAAACCTCACAAAACGAATGGCGTCAATTTGCCACTAGCCAAGAAATTTGGCGACTAATATTTTTCAAGACTTGGGTCACGGTGCGGATGGGGTAATCGGCGGTTTCAGAAAGGAGTCTAAAGCAGAAACCGCAAGAACGATCAAATCCTGTCCCCCTCCATTTGATAACGTTGCTTCAGCACTCATGGAGATTCGTCATGCTGAGTATCGAAAGGGCCCTGTGGTATATCGAGCTGGAGCTGGGATCCCAACTCGATCTGGGACGTGTCGCGCGCCATTGCAACATGTCTCCCTTTGCCTTGGCCCGTTTGTTTGCGCTGTCGACGGGCTGGTCGGTGATGCGTTACATCCGCGCACGGCGTTTGAGCCAAGCGGCATTGACCTTGCGTCGAGGTGCGCCGGATATCCTGCAAGTAGCGCTGGATGCTGGCTACGGCTCCCATGAAGCCTTTACACGCGCCTTCTGCGATCTGTTTGGGTTCACGCCGAAGCAGGTGCGTGGGCACGAGGATGAACATCTCTCGCTGGTGGAGCCTTTACGTATGAAAGAAAGGAAGCTCATAACACTCTCTGAACCTCGCTTTGAAACTAGAGCAGAGTTTGTCATCGCGGGCCTGGGGGATCGCTTTACCTTCGATAAGAACGAAGGCATCGTCGGTTTGTGGCAAGCGTTCTCCCCCTACCTGGGACAGGTACCCAATCAGGTCAACAACGGGAGCTATGGCCTGTGCTGTAATCCTGAACCGGATGGTAGTTTTGAGTACATTGCCGGCACCGAGGTGTCCTGCGTCGACGGTCTTGCTCCGGCTTTTCGGTATTTCAGGGTGCCGCAGCAAAACTATGCCGTGTTTCGACACCAAGGCCATATCTCGACGATCCATCAGACGTTCTTCACCATTTTTACTCACTGGTTGCCTGAATCCGAATACGAGCTTGCCGACGCGCCTGAGTTCGAGCAGTACAGCCCTGACTTCGAACCCTCCCGAGGGAAGGGTTACGTGGATGTGTGGATACCGCTTGCAAGACGCCAAGCCTCCCATGCCATGAATTGATAAATCAGACCACCCAGCATGGAGCCCGCCCCATGAGTTTTAATTGGCACAGTGAGCCGCTCACAAGAGATACGAGCGTTTGCAAGCATTACCGAAACACACAGAATGTCCGCAGATTCATGCTGGAGCACTGCGGCGCGAAGTTTAAATTTGACCGAGGCTTTATGGCCTGGATACGTGATGGCGTCCCTAAAACGCTCGGAGAAGTCGTCGATGAGTGGCTGCAGCGCAATCGCGATGGTCATTGAACAAATAATCTGGTGAGAAATGTGATTAATATTCGTGAAGCAACTACAGCCGACCTAGATGTCCTGCGTGAAATCGGCTGTGAGACCTACCAAGAGCACTTTTCGGACATCTGGTCTCCCTCTGGCATGCAGGTCTTCCTTAATCAAGACTTTTCTCCTACCTCGCTCGGCAAATCACTCGAATCCCCCGCTTGCCATTTGTGGCTTATAGCCTCTGACGAAAGCGGTAGGGTCGTAGGCTTTTCCAAAGTTAACTGGTCAACGCCTGCGCCTTTAACTGGCGAATTGGGCGCGGAGCTTCAAAAAATCTACTTTCTTAAGTCCGAAGCAGGACGAGGATATGGGAAACAACTCCTGCACTTCATTTGCCGCCGAGCGATAGAGCGCGGAGAACGCTTGCTGTGGCTTGACGTACTCAAGACCAACTCAAATGCGCGGCGATTCTATGAAGGTTTCGGTTTCCAAGAAATCGGCGAAATCCCTTTCAAAACTGACCGGGTTGAAATTGGAATGGTAGTAATGGCATGCGAACTTTCCCGATAGGCATATTCGATGACCTCCCTGTCGGTTGGTTGTCATAACGACAGCGCAGAAAAAGCCAGATGGCTTACCGGACACGTACGGTGATCCGGCCTTGAGCTCGCGATCCTCGACCGGCTGAGCACAAAGCTCAGCGGATCGTGCTGAAGGACGAATCGAAAAGCTGGGGATCCCGATTCCAGGCTCAGCTGTAATCGACCCGTCTCATAAACGTGATCTGCCTCCGTTTTTTTGAATCTGTGGCCGTCCCGAGCATAACCGCCCCCCGTGACGCCTTCGGCGCGGAAGAACAGAGGAAATCGCCCCGCCCTTTCCTTCCGCTTCCCCCGGCTGACAGCAATTCCAAAAATTCCGCCGCCTGCGCCCGCAGTCGTCTTCCAATCACATCCATGACATCACCACCATCGCGTAACGATGTCGTCAGCAATTTACAAAAATCAGTCAGCACACACCGTGTCGATTGATGATCATCGCGACCGCTTGCACCGGAGAGATCAGAGCTGTGTCTATGCAAAACGTAGCTTCATCCCACGGCTCATATTCGTGATCCAGTACCGACTGCCAGGTGGGTGGCGTCAACCCGGGAATATCAACCATCCTTGTTTCGACCCGACGCCGATGTTCATCTTTATCGGAGCAAATCACGTGGATGTTTGCCAATCGACTACTCGCCTGTGAGGCGATTTCGCTCCACGCGATTCGGCTTTCGAGAACGGGATTGACACAATCAACGATGACTGTGCGGCCCAACCGAAGGTTGCTCAGGGCAAGCTCATTAGCCACCATGTAACCACTGCGCCCCACATCTTGCGCAAGAGCGCCCGAGTTTCGAATCGCCTGCTCAATCGTATCGATCCGCAGGTACACGGCGCCTGTTGTAGCGGCGAGATCATTGGCAATAGTCGTTTTTCC
Source organism: Pseudomonas sp. CFII68 (assembly GCF_000416195.1). Classification (NCBI taxonomy): domain Bacteria; kingdom Pseudomonadati; phylum Pseudomonadota; class Gammaproteobacteria; order Pseudomonadales; family Pseudomonadaceae; genus Pseudomonas; species Pseudomonas sp. CFII68. The sequence continues at coordinate 25,325 of NZ_ATLN01000111.1, read as the reverse complement.
GGTGCCGGGAAGGCCGCTGAAGACGATGAGCATTCCATGTCCTTCGATGAGTGAGCTAATCCAGTGTAGGCAGCAGCCGGTTATGCGGTAGCGATTGCTCGATCTCACTCGCTCGCCGCGTCGACAGCTGGATCAACATTTCTTTAATGAAACCAGGGACAGACACGATATTAAAACTCGTACTGAACGCAATCTTTCACATCCCTTTCACAGCCGAGCGCCTATGGTCATCTCAGCTCCTAGTGAAACCCTTTTAGCCCGGCCTCCCCAGTCGGGCTTTTCTTTGCGCGCCAAAGGTTCGCCGACTCCGTTTTCCTCACTTTTCCTTCAAACCTCAATGAAGAACCCTGCGACTTTCCCCAATCCTGATCCTGTCGAGCGCCCTGTTTAAAGCATCCAAGGCGTCGAGCAGGGCTTTCGCCTCAGCTTCTCGACCGTCGCCCCAGAGGCGTTCAGCCATCTTGTTCAGTGCCTGGATAGAGCGCTCAATGTCAGCAGCAGTCGCTGCTTTGCTTTCCTGAAGTTTCTTTGGCATTGATTGCCGCTCTTTGCTGAGACTGGGGACAGATTATGATTTTGAACTCACTGGAGGACACAGGGACAGACGTCAATTTGAGCTCATGATCACTTTCCAACCCACTGCAACGCCACCCTGGTGAGGCTCACTCCCTGCGGGCTCGGCTCGTGAGGAAGGCACGGAAACGGCGGAAAAGATTTAAATTGGACCAAGCCATATCCAAGCGTGCCTGCACCATCTCATTTTTCGCCTGGACGATCTGCCCTGCCAAACTTAGCGCCCTCTTTTTGAACTCCCTGTGAAGCGCCTGCTCCTCGGTCTCGTTTCCCAGTGGCTTAACCGTCATCTCGGAAAATGTGAAAAGAACTTTGTCGCTGAGCACATAAAACGTGCCGCGACATTTTTGTATACCGCCCTGAAAAATAAAATCGACCGAACTGAACGCATGTTCGTCCATGTTTATGTAATACAGCGGCTCACCCAGGAGGTTTCGAACTATTCCGTCCTGGTGAATCCGGCCCAAGGGCGCCCCATCGCTGCCCCGGCCTTTGAAGACCAAGTACCGGCCGTTCGTGTAGTTGTACGGCATTAACGGTCCTCATTCCGAATAGACATCGGAACACATGGTTTGGCCATTCGCGGCCCCCACCCATGACCCGTCCACAACGCTATCAGGTCAGGACTCCCCATGCTCATTTCTTCTCATGCCTAAGCCGCCAAGGTGGAAGCGCCCCTTCGAAAAGCGAAAAGGCTCGATGCACGAAACGGTTGAAGCGAGCGGCATCACGCCGCAGACCTGCCTGTTGGCCCCCAATCAGGCACAGGTGGGCCACCTGCCCCATCACTTCTGCTTCGCCTGGCCTATGGGCCAAGCGGCGGCACGTCCGTACCGCGAAGTCCAACCGTCGTGTGTCAACACGCTGCTGAAACTCGCCTACCAACGGATCGTGCAGGGACCAGGCTCGGATGGAAACTTCCCGCCCAGGTTGCTTCTCAGCGGCAATACTCAAGTAGCGTTTCAAGATTTCGCCCGCGCTACGACCCTGCGCCGCAAAAGCGAGCATGCGCTCCGTGTAGTCTTCTTCCCAAGCGGCCAACAAGGTGCGGACAAAATCTTCGCGATTGCGGAAATGGTGATAGAACGATCCGCGGGTCACATTCAATCGGCGCGATAGACTCTCGGCTGACACGCCAATATGCCCTGTCTGGTCGAGGGCCTCAAAACCAGCCGCGATCCAATGGTGACGCGTTAGTTTTTCCATCCGTTATTTCGCTCCCTATTTGGCGCCATACAGACTGTGTATGGCGCGCAACCGATCGATACGCTGCGAACACCAGCAAAGATGGCCGTTGCGTTTTGCACGCCAGCACTTTTCATGGAGCTCGCCTTGAAGAAAATCGTTCTGGTTGCTTTCGACCAATTCACCGATATCGACCTATTCCTGATGTGGGACATCTTAGGCCGCAACACCGAGGACTGGCACGTCCGAATATTGGGTTCCAGCCCTGTCGTACGATCGGCCCACGGCCTGCCTGTTTCGGTGCACGGTCCGCTTTCCGAGGCCAACAGTGCCGACGCAGTATTGTTCGTCAGCGGCAAGGAAGGAGTACCCGCTGCACTGGCCGCCCCGGATTTCCTGCCGTCGTTTGAACTTGACCCCAGACGCCAGCGAATCGGCTCCCTATGCGCCGGCGCTTTCATCCTTCAACGGCTTGGGCTGCTCAGCGGCCGAGCAACGACACACCCCGATGCACGATCGGGCTTGCAAGCGCTGGGACTTGAGCCCGTGGACCAGCCTCTCGTATGCCAGGGCAACGTTGCAACTGCTGGCGGATGCCTTTCGGCGCTCTATCTGGTGGGATGGTTGGTTGAATCCTGGTTCGATGCCGACAAGCGCCGTGCGACGTTGCTCCCTGTTCTGCCCGCCGGGCAACAAGCGTTCTATGATGTCTTGATCGGGCTCAGTATCCGACAAGGAGACATTGGCGCCGCCCAACAAGAAACGCGACATGGCAGGTCGTCTAATTGGTAGTTAGAACTCAGGAGAGATCCCCGATGCCCCGAGAATTTGAGCTTATTAAGTCCGTGCCGGTCCCCTCGAGGTCCGGCGTCACCCACCTTTACAAGTCGACGAACCTGGCGGACGCTTTTGCGATTCAGCTCCCTGCGGGCACATCCAGCGACCCAGACTTGCTTGCGCGATTCATCCTTTCCCACCAGCCATCCTGGATCGGATGGCTCATGAAAGTCCGAGACACTGTCGTTGCCTGTTTTGGTCTCAAGACAGCCAGACATCTGGCGACACTTGCTCATCGGATTCAAATCTTCAAGGTCTACAGCACGAACCAGACTGAAATCGTGTTGGGAGAGGACGACAAGCACCTCGACTTCCGGATATCGATCCTGTGTTCTGAAGAGGCAGAGCCAGAAGGCAGTCGCCAACTGGTTTTTTCAACCGTGGTCCAGTGCCACAACCGTCTGGGCCGGGCCTACATTTTCGTTATTGCCCCGTTTCACCGCTTGGTTGTTAAGGCGAGCCTGCGCCGTGCAGCGCGCATTGGTTGGCCTTTGGCTGCCTGAGCCGCGACGCCACAAAACCCGTGGCGAGGGAGCTTGCTCCCGCTGGGTGGCGAAGCCGCCCTAAAAAGGCCTGGCGCGTTTTTCCAGACATACCGCATAAAAGACTGGGGGCAGACCACGATTCACTGCTCGGCATTCATCGGTTCGTGATCTGCGAACATCGCTATCGCCCGCCGCATTGATCGCACGCGCGGTGGAGTGGTCATCGTGCTACTGGCTGGTGGTGACAAGTCTTCACAGAGTGCTGATATCCGACGAGCGAAGAAATTGGCAAAGGAGATTTGAACATGAGCCAACACCTGACGACATTTGACATGGCGGCACTACTCGATAGCGACGAAGCCATCAGCGAATACCTTTCTCAAGTGCTGGCTGATGGTGATAGCGAGGAGTTTCTCCGAGAGATCGGTCATGTAGCCAAGGCCCGAGATATGGCGCATATCGTTGAAGACTGATGCTTAGGGCGAGAGTGCGAGAGAGCTTTTGGAAGGCCCAAGGAGTCGAAAGAGCCCGGCAATCAGGCCAGCATCACGTACATTTTGCAGCCATACATTTGTCAGAGGAACGGGCGACTGACAAGTCGCCCGTTTCATTTATTCCGCCACCTGCGCTCGCAATCGTCGCCCGATCACATCCATGACGTCACAGCCATCGCGCAATGACGTGGTCAGCAATTTACAAAAATCAGTCAGCACCACCGTGTCTGAGCTGATGTCAGAGCGAAACGCGATATTTTCCAAGACTTGGGTCACCGTGCGGATGCGGTAATCGGCGGTTTCGAAAAGAACGTCTAGAGGCGCTTCGGTGTCGATGAGCAGGGTTGCGGGGATGCAGTCGATGCCGGTGATGGGCATGTATCGGGTCATGAGCAGTACCTTCATTCAATTGATTTAGGTGCAGGAGCTTCTGCGCTTCATTCAATCGAGTCGCCAAACCCGAATCGCCATCTGGACGACAGAGAGACAATAAGTCGCCCTTCCAGATGCTGCAATGCGCTGGTTTCCGAAGTTCGTGTAGGAATTTGCGTCAATGCCTCTCGCGGCGATCGTTTGAGCCCTCATATCAGCGCTGCCGCGAGTTCTAAAGATAATTATCTTCTGGTGCGATACTTCGTGTTTAGCACTTAAAAAGCTCATTGCACCGGCTACACCACCCTTCAGCTGCGCTCCGGTTCATTGGAAAACGGAGGGGAGGATGACTTGTATCGGCAACCGTCAAAACCAGTGAGAATCCTATGAATCTACGCCGAATCTCGTCGGCTGGAACGCTCATGCCCGCCCCATCGACTATTTGAAGAACCCCGCCCGACACCCTGCTGTCAATCCGTTGCCACTCACACTGCCAGCCTGTTACCCACGTGAAGTCTCGAATTTGATAGTCGCCGGTGGCGCTTTGGCATTGAGCGAGTTTCTTGTTGGAGAGGTCAAAGGCAAGAAACATGGGGCTTGGATAGCCGAGCAACTGAGTATCGTCAAGGCTCAGGCCTTCTTTTAGGTTGATGGATGCTACAAGTGCTTTTGCTCGTCTCTTGCGCCGTATCAAGTGCCATATGGCGAGGCAAAAAATAGAAACAGAAGCCAGGAAGAGCTGACGTCCTTCGACTGTAAGCTTACCGGACGAAAACTCTATCATGCCCCACAAGAATCCTATCGTCGCAAGCCCCGATACCCAAGCGGCGGGGATCACTACTCTGTTAGCGAGGCTAGCTCCGAGCGTCCTCAAACAGCCTGTCATAACTGTATCCAATATCATTTATAGAAGAGCTCTTAGGTTATCACTCACAGAGCGTTAACTTATAGGACTTGGCCCATAATGCGCGTGAGGGTTCACTTAGTCGACCCATTTCAGAAACTCAGTAAAGTTGCTTGCCACGATTTCTATGCTTCCATCTGGATCCACGCCATCAAACGTAACTATCGGCCAGGGCTCCGACCCACGCAGATCGAAAGCGAACAATTGTCCTCCGCCATCGCTTCCAAAAACAAATAGACTAGGCGCGATTCTATCAAGAATAGCTATCAGCTCAGCGTCCGAGGCAGTGTCCGCCGAATCAAGGCAGAAATTGAAGGGAGGGACCGAACACGGGCACTCTCCTCCATCGCTGAACGCTAATAGCCGGTAATAATCGGCAGGCAAGTGTCGAGGTGCCGCCATACGAAGAGCTTCGAGCGCTTCCGCAGAGGCTCCCATGTTACCGATCCATTCCGAGAGAATTTTCATTAAAACGTCTCCTTGCTGCTGCCTGGACGCAACCGTCCGGCCAACACATCCTCCTGATCCCCGCAGGCTACGGGGTCTGCCTTTGTCGATGTCAGCTACGCGGATCGAGCTTCGACTCTAGATAGATCTACGGAAGCTCTGATGGCATCAATTGCGTCTTGAGCGAGCGCCATAACTGTCGTTGTACTGACTTCAATCCGACTGATAATGTCTTCTCTCGGACCTTGTTTCCAGGCAGCGCTTGCGTAAAAAGCATCTTGAGATACTTGGCGATGGCTCTCGCTTTCATAGGAACGAATCAGGTGATAGCTGTCACAATCATGTAATGAGTTGCCATAAGAAACGACATCTATGCCAGCTTCTAGGTGAAGCGGAACACTTACAGTCTGCATTATTTGATGAAAGCCCAATCCCGATCCTGGCTTTAAGGTGTACATCAAGATTTCAATAATTCGAGTCATTCCAAGTCTTCCATGTGGAGTTTCAACGTGAGTATCCGTACATCCCAGCTTACGTTATTAGGGGGTACTCCAACTATGCGGCGGAGGTTGCGTAATCTCACTTGCTCGCTGCGTCGGCAGACGCGTAAGGACGTCATTCAAATAAGCAGACGGTTCATGCCCGTTGAGCCGCGCAGACTGGATTAAGTTCATGATCGTCGCGGCCCGTTGTCCGCTGCGTAGCGACCCAGCGAAGAGGCAGTTCTTGCGTTCAAGAGCCCACGGCCGGATCTGATTCTCTGCCCATTTATGGAAAAAAGGGGATTTATTTTCGAGCCGGCTGCCAGTTGATCCAAGCGAATCCATTCGATGGAAGTTCGCAGCACAGCGAAGCAAAAATAAATCTCCTTTTTCTTATGTTTCCAAACCAAATCCTGACGCTATGGGATGCGGATGAGCAATATGACCGTCAAGGAGGAGAACGCCGCGAAGTCTGGGGTCAGGTCGGCATCGGAACCAACGCTTACATGGCAGCCATTCGCGCCATCAAGGGTCATGTCACAGTTGATGAGGACGCTTCAACTATCTGAGGTAGAGGAGCACTAATGATTAAGGAGGGGTCCAGGCTACGAATCCTATTCTCCATATGGTAGGCACCGCTCTCGGTGTAGCGTAAGAAACAGCGACCGCAAATAGAGCACTCAGAAATCTTGCATAGATTGTAGGGAAAGTAGAGCGGTGCAATCGGAGCATCCAACGACCAGTAATTAGTATCACTCGGATGATACTCGGTGAGTGTCATCACTTCCTCGACGTCATACATGAGCGTGCCAATATCGACTAATAGGGTCTCTGGCAGGGAAATCAGAGGACTTTCCCACCCTACCAGTATCTTTTTCGTGCAAATGCAAACATCACGAACGGAATGGGAGCGTTCTGCTAACGCATAAAGCTCTGAATGACTTAGATATTTGAGAGTATTCAAGGTCGACCCTTTCCTAGCAATGGTTCAAAAAGCCAACGGCTACTTATTACTCAGCGACGGTGATTTTGAGATACCCAGTGTGCTCCAGGCTGTGCAAACCAGCGCAGTTAGAGTCATGATTATCAACACGCTCCATCCTGGCAAATAACTATGAGACCAGTCCTTCAGGAAACCCAATGCGGGTGGCATTATGACAATCGCAACTTGATTAATTGCCATGGCTAAACCTAGTGCGAATCCAGTCTTATCCGGTGGCGCGGAATCAGCAACGTAGGCTACCCATGGACCATACCAGCCAAAACCGAAGAATCCGAGCCAGCCAACTAATATGCTCAACATCCAGAAAGAACGCAAAGGAGACCAAGCGAGAATGATTAAGCCGAAAATAACGGCGAGCATACAGATCAACACAGGGAAATACCGACCCGATTTACAGCGATCACTCCAAGCGGCCAAGATGATTCGCCCGGCTATGCCCGCTCCCTGGGCAATCAACAGTAATGTGGCAGCGGCAGTGATGCTCAAATCGAGCAGATCATAAAGATAAAGTGCTGTGAATATCAAAATCCCATACTGGACCGAAACCAGGCTAACACCCGAGAATATAATATTCTTCATCGCGGGGTCGCTGAGCATGGATAATCTTGAAGCCAAAACGGCTTTTAGTTGCTTTTTATCAGATTTCACCGGACGGGGCTTGTTAGGATTGGCAGAGCGATAAAAACTTAAAAAAGTTAGAGCGCCAAACAATGCGACAAGTCCGCCCGCTAAAAAGGAGTACTGCCACCCCCAACGGGTGGCAATGTAGGGGAGTATCGCCGCTGAGAGCGCACCTCCCAAAGGCAAGCCCGCCTGGCGGATACCCATTGCAAATCCTAACTGTTTTTTTGGAAACCAGCTAGAAACAGATTTGCTGCCGCCAGGTTGCGCAGTGCTGTAGCCAGCACCGACCACGATCAAAAACATAAGCAATGATAGGTAACTGTTAGCAAGCGTTGAAGCGCAAAGTGCGACCGCAACGATTAGCGTCCCCATACCAACAACTATGCGCTCTTCAAATCGATCTAGTAACTCGCCAGCAACTAGCAAGCCGAGGATAGGGACTAATTGGGCAGCTGAGACCAATAATCCTATTTGCATGGTGGACAGGTTCCAATCCTGTTGGATGAAAATAGCAATAGCACCAATACCTTGTACAAAGAAACAGGCGCTCGCTTGGGCCACCGTGGCGATTAAAAGAATAATCCAGCGATAATTGGATTCTTGGCGCAAACTGCTTACATCAGTCATTGAAAAGCTCCAGCATTTTCTGATATGCCAAGAGGTCTTTGACGTTGTGCGATGAGATGTTCATCCCTGACAATATCGAGCCCCATACGGTTAATGATAGCTTCTGGATTAAGCTCAGGCGCTACATTATTATAGCTAATTTCTTCAAGCACATACTCCATGAGTTGTCGGTTGTCACACATATGCACTTCTCCCCCCGCGCCCACACCGTAGGGTGTATCTTCCATGCCTACACGTAGAATATCTACGCCGCTTCCCGGCTGGCAGGCGTATGTAGCAAGTCTCCTTAAAGCACACATTTCTGTTCCTTTCCGTGGACCAACGTCCACTGCCTGGTAATGCAGATGTGCTTGCTGGGGAATAATCGCGGCACCGACAGTGATGGTTATCTTACGCTTCTTATAATCCGGATTGGAAATATCAGACTCCAAACTCTTGGCCACGTTAATTATGTTGCAAAACTCGTCATATGATGACGGAAACGGAAGACGACTGGAGAACCCGAATAATAGGATGATATTTAGCTGGCCGGAGCTGCCCAGCTGCAAAGATGGATGCTCAACGGCGAACCGCGTCATGCCGTAGCTTCGAGCAAGTTGAACCCATTCTACCTCATGAAACAGCCCTAGTTGTCTGCGAGCTGAAATCGCACTCCTGTATACCTGGAACTGTATCGACGGTGAAGTACTACCATAGTCGGCGCCTTTACTCGTGGAATTTGTTTCCATGGTGGCCTGCGCAACACGTGCAGACGGCACGTATTTGTTTATGTCTTCGAGAAAAGCAGAGCTGTGCATATACTCAAAATCGAGTTTTTGCGTTTTCTTTTCCAACTCGCATATGATCTGTAGCTCTATCGCGGCTTGAATGGTGACAAAGTGAGCTCCGCCGAAATGTAAAGGTAAAGCGCATTGGCTAACCCGCTCCCATTCACCAAACGCCCTAATGTTTTCTTGAACCTCTTTACCGTTGCGACTAGCCCCGAAACTCAATAAAACGTCTTTGCAGGAGCGCTGTATATTTCGGCTCACCGCTTGGTAGATGTCATTGTCGGTTGTTTGTTCCTGCGTTATCGGGTTTCGCGCATGATAGTGATAGTAACGGCATCCGAGATCGTAAAGTTCGATTGCTTCTTTAACGATGGCGTCTTGGTCTCCCTTAATAGTCGCGCCTGTACAAATCGAATCGAGAAGCTTATCCCCAGTGAGATAATGGTTGCGGGGGGTAAATTTTGCACCCGTGGACGCGCACCCTAAGATAAGAGTGTTCTGTGGATTACTCATATTACTTCCCTGTCAAATGGTTAAATACCCTTTAATCGACTGTGCCGGTACGCTGACTAGTACCTTGTCAATATCGGTGTCGGCTGGGCTTTGACGTTTTATCAGTTTGCCAATTTCGCACGTTGCGGATTAAGCAAGTTTTTTTGACAAAACCTCATGTCATAGCGGTTTTTTTGACTTTCAGACCCTTGGTTGCGCATGTCATGATACGACCACCACAAAATTGCGAGATCAGCAAGATGACGGATTTTCGAACCTTAAAGGATTTTATCGTGCTGGCCCGCGTTCGAAGCTTTTCCCAAGCCTCGATACATTGCAATGTGACAACCTCTGGCTTGAGCCGTAGGATCACCGCTTTAGAGGAATGGTTAGGTGCTTCGTTGTTTGATCGTGCACGCCACCAGCTAGAGCTTACCGATGCGGGTGCCGAGTTCCATGTTGCTGCTGTCGAAATCGTAGAGTTGTTAGAAAAGACGAGAAACTCGGTTATCCGTACCCAAGAGAAATTCAGGCGGCAAATTTCTATTGTTGCGCCACATATCATGTCGAGAGCGTTTTTTCCGGCTTGGTTACCGCGGGCGAGTAAGCAGTTAGAGGCCACTCGCTTCTCCATAGACTTCGCTAACCTTCCTGAATGCTTCAAGCATCTAACTAATCGCTCAGTGGATTTTGTTATCGCTTTTGAAGACAACCATAATGGCATTAATGAACATCTTAATAAAATATTTTCCCCAGGGGAACTTGAGTGTTTGAAAATTGGCCGCGAGTGGCTAGTTCCTGTGAGCGCACCTAATTTGCTGGGAGAACCTTTAAATAGCATTGGTTCACCTAGAGGTGAAATCTCGTACCTTCATTACCGCCAGGATTGTTCTTTAGGTTGGGCGCTTGAAAAATTTCTAAAGGTCAATCCAAGTTTGCCAGCACTTCGTAAAATTCATGATAGCTCTCTGGCCGACGGCCTTCGCTCTATGGCGATAGCTGGGTTAGGCGTTGCATGGCTTCCTTTGGAGATCGTTCGGAACGATCTGGAAAGGAAAGACTTGGTTCGTGCAGGCAACACAGAATTTGATATAGCCTTAGAAATTAATATTTATCGTCGCAAAGAAAAGCTAGGCGCGAATGCTGAGATTTTATGGGACAATCTTAGTAGCATGACAAATGATTCCAGATTGACCGTAGCCAGCCTCGATACCTCGTACACTTCACTAAGCTAGCTAATACGCCGTTTATCAGGACCAATCATCGCACCATAAAAACGAAAAGCTAGTCTACAGTTCATTACCTGTGTCAGTACTAAGCTCACATTCGTAATGATTGTCCTTGGTGAAAGCTACCGTTCCTGAAGAGCCGTTTTGGGCCGATTCTGTTGAAAAAGTCGGCCATGGTTTCCGCGGCTGAAAAGTACGCGTCCGACATTGAAATCTCTACTTTCGGCTGAGGTGTCCAGAGGCAGATTTCACGGGTCGATGATCAGGTAGTTTTTGATGACCGACTTTTTCAACAGAATCGGCCTGAAGCTGCTCTTTGGTGACGTCAGCTGTCAGCCCATCAGGAGCCAGCGCCATCAGAGTTGCTAAAAACGAGCTCGTAGGTGTCCCGTCCTGAATAAGGTTTACACCTCCTGATCTGTTTTCAGGAGGGCGTAATGGAATCAGCAAACGCGGCTAGGCGCGTTCACGTCGCTATAGTCGACTCTATTGCCGACCGTACTTCCAGGAGCCTTTTCCCAGTGTCTGACATGTCGACCAACTTCGCTTACACAAAACGCTTCAACGCCGTCCTCGCCTACATTGATGAGAATCTCGAAGGTGATCTGTCGGTGAATACGTTGAGCCATGTGGCGAACTTTTCGGCATTTCACTTCCATAGACAATTCACCGCGTTCGTAGGCGTGCCTGTTTCACGTTATGTGCAACTGATGCGATTACGACGCGCGGCGCATCGCCTAGCCGCCGTCGCTGATCACTCGGTACTGGAGGCCGCACTCGGTGCCGGCTTCGAAAGCCCGGAGGCATTTTGCAGGGCGTTCAGGCGGGCGTTCGGTATGACGCCGAGTGCGTTCAGGAAAGAGCCGAACTGGCAGGCCTGGAATGCGGTGTTCGCAATCCCTCATTTTTCCAGGACTATCATCATGCAAATACGAATCGTGCAATTCCCTGAAGTCAGGGTCGCTGCATTTGAACACTGCGGGCCCGCCGGGCTCGTCAATGAGAGCGTGCGAAAATTCATCGAGTGGCGTAAGCAGAGCGGACAGTCGCCGGTGGCGTCGAGTCGCAGCTTTGGCATTCCCTATGGCAACCCCGATACGACACCTGCGCAGGCATTCCGCTTCGCAATCTGCGGCGAGATTCACGAGGCCGTGGCGCCGAATGAGTTCGGCGTGCGCGAAATCGTCATTCCCGGCGGTCGCTGCGTCGTGGTACGACATGTGGGGTCACCGGATCACATCGGCGAAACGATCTATCCGATTTACCGCGATTGGCTTCCTGCCAGTGGAGAGGAACTTCGTGACCAGCCGCTGTTCTTCCATTACCTGAGCATCTATCCCGAGACACCGCAGGATCACTGGCAAACTGATGTGTATGTTCCGCTGCAGTAGCGGGGCAAGCAGTTTTCGATCCTGAACTGACGTCGGATGGAAAAGTGGAAAAGGGGATTTATTTTCTAGCCAGCAGCTAGTTGACCTAAGCGAATCTATTCGATGGAAGCCCTCAGGGCAGCAAAAAATCAATCTATCCCCTTTTCCATTGCCCCCTTTTCCATGGTTTAGGCAAGGAGGAACGACGGCGGGAAATGCAAGGGAATGGGTGATTAAAAATGGAACAGCAGAGGAAATCGGTGCACACAGCATCAAGGTTTTTTATCTAGGTGAGTGATATGTGCGAGTGTGTGGACATGCCTGGTCGAATAGATGGCTACAAGATTGAGGAGTTAAGTAATCTAGCTCCTTTTGTTGAAGAAATAAGTACCGACTTTAAGAGGTGGGAGACGACATTTGAATGCCGAGACTGTGGCCAAATCTGGGTGGAACGTTATCAATCACAGGGGCATGCGAGTGTGCCAGTCGTAGAGAAGATGGTCTAGGTGCTATGCGGGAAGGGCCCAGTCATTGCGCAGTAGGATCGGAGGGGGAGCGGCGGCGGACGAGAGCATTTAGAAAAACTCGAGAAGGCTCTGCGCGATGAGGCGCATCATCAGGCACAGAGTTTGGAGTAGATTTGTAAAGATCCCTCAGGGGCTGTCCCCGTTCTCCCTTTATCCGCCGCAACGCAAAAGCCCCGATCCAAGTCGGGGCTTTCTCGTTTCTGCTAGACGCAAAACCCGCTCGACAGCGGGCTGTGCTTATCAGTTTTTGCAGACCACCTGCGGAGCCGCAGCATGCGTCAGCTTTTGGGGAATCACAATCGAAGTGCCAGGCAACGTGGTAAGTTCGAGAACCGCCAACATGCAAATTAGCGCTGGCTCGCCATCTTTGCTTGGTCTGCCATCCACCCCTACCACCGCTTCGTAGTCTTTCCCTGGTTCCAGCTTGTAAACGAGCGCCTGGCCACCACAGGTCCGGTAAGAGCTGCCGTTGCCCGCAATGGTCGCGCCCCGGGTTGCAATTTGGAATGGCAGATCCGCCCTGACGCGATACTCGGTTACGACCTCTTTGTAAGCCCCTTCCCCCATCCGAATTGCAGGGATGTACTGGATAAGACTGGGCCAAACTCTTTTCGGTACGCCAACGCTCGCCGACTTCAGGGGATACTGCGGATAGTTGATGCTCGCCGTACCGTCCTGCCCGAAACGTCCGGCTTCAGCCATTTTATGCCGGGTAGCAGGAGCACAACTGCCGACGATGCTATCGCCATACACGTCAGCGTTCGTGATAACGCGAACACGCGCCATTCCCTCTGATTGAGCAGGCTCTTCGTATGGAACTGAAGGTATTCCAGAGCAACCAGCAAGTGCTACAGCAAGAAAAGTTACGGAAGTGACAACCCGCATGACCATGTCCTTATGTGTACGCCAACAAAAAAGGGCCCACCTTTCGGTGAGCCCTTCTAGACCGCCCAGCAGAGCGGATTTTGTTTGGTAGGCGCGATTGGACTCGAACCAACGACCCCCACCATGTCAAGGTGGTGCTCTAACCAACTGAGCTACGTGCCTGCTGTGAGGCGGCATTCTACGGAATTCCGGAGGGGTGTCAACACCTTTTTTTCACCTAACCCTATGAATATGCAAAATATTTAATTTCGCCAAGGCAACGAAGATTTTGCGGTGGCTGGCGGCCGATTTTTATCTCGGGTAGGATCGCTGCATTCGTAAAAAATATAAAACAGAGGTTGCAGAATGGCGAACACATCCTATCCAGCGTCCTATTACGCCGCGTCGGCCAACCCGGTTCCTCCGCGCCCCGCCCTGCAGGATGACGTCGAGACGGATGTGTGCGTGATCGGCGCAGGTTACACCGGCCTGTCCTCAGCGCTGTTTTTGCTGGAGAACGGTTTCAAGGTCACCGTGCTTGAGGCGGCAAAGGTCGGCTTTGGGGCTTCGGGTCGCAACGGCGGGCAGATCGTTAACAGTTATAGCCGCGATATTGATGTGATCGAACGCAGCGTCGGTCCTCAGCAGGCGCAATTGCTGGGCAACATGGCGTTCGAGGGCGGGCGGATCATTCGTGAGCGAGTGGCGAAGTATCAGATTCAGTGTGATTTGAAGGACGGTGGTGTATTCGCCGCCCTCACCGCTAAACAGATGGGCCACCTGGAGTCGCAGAAGCGTTTATGGGAGCGTTTCGGGCATACCCAGTTGGAGTTGCTGGACCAGCAGCGTATTCGCGAGGTGGTGGCTTGCGATGAGTATGTGGGCGGCATGCTCGATATGAGCGGCGGGCATATTCATCCGCTAAACCTGGCCTTGGGCGAAGCGGCGGCTGTGGAGTCACTGGGCGGGGTGATTTATGAGCAATCGCCAGCGGTGCGCATCGAGCGTGGTGCCAGCCCGGTTGTGCATACGCCACAGGGCAAGGTCAGGGCCAAGTTCATTATCGTGGCGGGCAATGCTTACCTGGGCAATCTGGTGCCAGAGCTGGCGGCCAAGTCGATGCCTTGCGGTACACAAGTGATCGCCACCGAGCCGTTGAGTGATGAGTTGGCGCATAGCCTGCTGCCTCAGGATTATTGCGTCGAAGACTGCAACTACCTGCTCGATTACTACCGACTGACGGGCGACAAGCGGCTGATCTTCGGCGGCGGCGTGGTGTATGGCGCGAGGGATCCGGCGAACATTGAGGCGATCATTCGTCCGAAGATGCTCAAAGCCTTCCCGCAGCTCAAGGATGTGAAGATCGATTACGCCTGGACCGGAAATTTCCTGCTGACGCTGTCGCGTCTTCCGCAGGTCGGGCGGCTGGGGGATAACATTTATTATTCCCAGGGCTGCAGCGGCCATGGCGTGACGTATACGCACCTGGCGGGCAAGGTCCTGGCTGAGGCGCTGCGGGGTCAGGCTGAGCGTTTTGATGCGTTTGCGGACCTGCCCCACTACCCTTTCCCAGGCGGTCAGTTGATGCGTACGCCGTTTGCGGCGATGGGGGCTTGGTATTACGGGTTGCGGGATAAGCTTGGGTTCTGAGATTCGCGATTCGTCACCCGCTGCCGGCTAACCCTGTTATCGATCCTCGCGGGTATGCCACAGGCGCAGCAGGTAAACGGTGGAATGTATTATTTCGTAACGCATCTCATAATGGCCGATCTGAATTCGGCGCACATCCCGTGGCTCGAACTCTTCAAGGCGTTCGCCTATACGCGGGTTAGTCAGCAACGTGATCGGTGCCGCGGTGAGCTGCTGCACCGTTCGTGCTGCAGCAGGCTGATTCACTGCCGCCAGAAACTCGTAAAGCCGGGAGATATCAGCGAGCGCCTTGCTCGTCCACTTCAACTCCATCAGCGCGGCACCGGCAACGGAGTGTCAGTACTAAGGCTATCAGCCCAGGCTTGGACAGCTTGGTGGTCAATCACCCGACCGGCGTCAACATCAGCCAGGGCCTCATGAGTCAAGCGACTACGCTCTTCTTCCTGATCAATCCAAGCCGACAGTGCCTGTTTAACGATCCAATTTTTGGAGCGCTCCAGACGCTCCGCCATCAAATCGACTTTTTGGGCCAACTGCTCAGGAACGTGAGCCGTGACAGATCGGGTTTTCGTGGTGGTAGCCATGTCGGGATTGCTCCAAATCGTTACTGCTTCTTGAGTTCAGGTCGCCTGATTCTACGCAGCTCTCGGCGATTCGATTTAAAGTCAATCATACTGAATAAGAACGCATCGTCAAACGTGCCGTCAGATTGGCAAAGGGCGCGTGAGAGGAGATAGAAAAACCCAAACCACAAAAACAAAAAACCCCGGTCTTTCGACCAGGGTCTTTGCTATCGACTAGAAGTAGCTTTGCAGCTTGCTTCTTAGCTTCAAGGCGTTCAGTGGGCCTCGAAGCAGATATGGCGCAGCGGACGGGACTCGAACCCGCGACCCCCGGCGTGACAGGCCGGTATTCTAACCGACTGAACTACCGCTGCGTATCGCTATGGACTTGCGTCCAGTTAACTCGTCTGATCCAAACCCTTGGGCTTGAATCTCGAACCAGGCGAACCTGCCTCGGAAAATATGGCGCAGCGGACGGGACTCGAACCCGCGACCCCCGGCGTGACAGGCCGGTATTCTAACCGACTGAACTACCGCTGCGCGTCGGTGGAGGCTTTTGACAGCTTCCGTCTTGCTTTCGCAAAACTCTCGTAAAACATGGTGGGTGATGACGGGATCGAACCGCCGACATTCTGCTTGTAAGGCAGACGCTCTCCCAGCTGAGCTAATCACCCTTTGCTTCGTTGAGGCCGCGAAATTTACGCAGGTACCGAAGCTAAGTCAATAGCAGGGTTGAAGTTTTTTCAAAACAGTTTCAAACGGCACCCGCAACCGCAGTTACGTATAAATCATTTTCTTGGTCATGCCACCGTCCACCACGAACTCCTGCCCCGTGACAAAACCGGCATTGCGCGACAACAGCCACGCCACCATCGCCGCCACGTCCTCTACCGTGCCTACCCTGCCCGCTGGATGCTGGGCGTGATCGGCGTCGGTCAGCGGCTGTGCACGACGCTGGGAGGGATCGCGCGCGTCGATCCAGCCAGGGCTGACGGCGTTGACCCGGATCTCCGGCCCGAGGCTGATGGCCAGGGCATGAGTGAGGGCCAGCAAGCCGCCCTTGCTCGCCGCATAGGCTTCGGTGTCGGGTTCCGATTGCGCAGCGCGGGTCGAGGCCAGGTTGACGATGGCGCCGTTGTGAGCGCGCAGATACGGCGCGCAGTGCTTGGCCAGCAGCATCGGCCCACCCAGGTTCACCGCCAGGACCCGATTCCAGTAAGCCAGGTCCAGGCTTTCCAGGGTGATGTTGTGCGGATCGGCGATGGCTGCGTTGCACACCAGCGCGTCGAGCCGCCCGAACTGCCCGAGCACCTCGGCGATACCGGTGGCAACCTGCGCCTCGTCCGCCACGTCCATGGCGATGAACCAGGCATTGTCGCCCAGGGTCTTCGCCACCTTGGAACCGCGTTCGCGGTCCAGGTCGGTCAGCACCACCTGCCAGCCTTCACAGATCAACCAGGCAGCGATGCCCAGGCCGATACCCCGTGCGGCGCCCGTAACCAGTGCAACCCGGCCATGAGTGCCGCTCGGCGGCGTAGCCAGCTCGATCACAAGGCCGCCAACCCGCGGGCCAGGTCGGCTTGCAGATCGGCCACGTCTTCCAGCCCGACCGCAACGCGGATCAGGCTGTCACGAATACCCGCCGATTCACGTTCCTGGGGCGACAGGCGACCGTGGGACGTGGTGCTCGGGTGGGTGATGGTGGTCTTGCTGTCACCCAGGTTGGCGGTGATGGAAATCAACCGGGTCGCGTCGATGAAGCGCCAGGCGCCCTCCTTGCCCCCCTTGACCTCAAAGCTCACCACCGCACCGAAACCGCGTTGCTGACGCAAAGCCAGATCATGTTGCGGATGGCTCTTGAGGCCGGCGTAATGCACTTTCTCGATGCCGTCCTGTTGCTCCAGCCACTCGGCCAAGGCCTGGGCATTGGCGCAATGGGCTTTCATGCGCAGGCCGAGGGTTTCCAGGCCCTTGAGGAAGATCCAGGCGTTGAACGGGCTGAGGGTGGGGCCTGCGGTGCGCAAAAAGCCCACCACTTCCTTCATCTGCTCGCTACGACCGGCCACCACGCCACCCATGCAACGGCCCTGGCCGTCGATGAACTTGGTCGCCGAATGCACCACCACGTCCGCACCCAGCTTCAGCGGTTGTTGCAGCGCCGGGGTACAGAAGCAGTTATCGACCACCAGCATGGCGCCCTTGGCGTGGGCGATTTCCGCCAGCGCGGCGATGTCCACCAGTTCGGCCAGGGGGTTGGAAGGCGATTCGACGAACAGCAGCTTGGTATTGGCCTTGATTGCCGCATCCCAAGCGGACAGGTCCGCCAGAGGCACGTAATCGACTTCGACGCCAAAGCGCTTGAAGTACTTTTCGAACAGGCTGATGGTCGAGCCGAAGACGCTGCGCGACACCAGCACGTGGTCGCCAGCGCTGCACAGGCTCATCACCACGGCCATGATCGCGGCCATGCCGGTGGCAGTGGCCACGGCTTGCTCGGCGCCTTCCAGGGCGGCGATGCGCTCCTCGAAGGCCCGCACGGTCGGGTTGGTGTAGCGCGAGTAAACGTTACCCGGCACCTCGCCGGCAAACCGTGCGGCTGCATCGGCAGCGGTGCGGAACACATAGCTGGAGGTGAAAAACATCGGCTCGCCATGTTCGGCTTCCGGTGTACGGTGCTGACCCGCGCGAACCGCCAGGGTATCGAACGCTACGCCTTCAAGGTCGCTGTCCAGCCGACCGGCATCCCAATCCTGACTCATGCTGTCACTCCTGAAATCGGTTAAAACGCAAACCGGCCCCTCAGGGCCGGTTGGTTAATCAATTGTTGTACAGATCGATGATCGCGCTGACCGCCTGAGTCTTGGCCTTGGACGCATCGTTACGTGCGTTCTCGATCTTGTTCAGGTAGGCCTCGTCGATGTCGCCGGTGACGTACTTGCCGTCGAATACCGCGCAATCGAAGTGCTCGATCTTGATCTTGCCGCCCCCGACCGCTTCGATCAAGTCCGGCAGGTCCTGGTAGATCAACCAGTCGGCGCCGATCAGGTCGGCCACATCCTGGGTGGTACGGTTATGAGCGATCAGCTCATGGGCACTCGGCATGTCGATGCCGTAGACGTTAGGGTAGCGCACGGCCGGGGCCGCAGAGCAGAAATACACGTTCTTGGCGCCGGCTTCACGGGCCATCTGGATGATCTGCTTGCACGTGGTGCCACGCACGATGGAGTCGTCCACCAGCATCACGTTCTTGCCGCGGAACTCCAGTTCGATGGCGTTGAGCTTCTGGCGTACGGATTTTTTCCGTGCAGCCTGGCCCGGCATGATGAAGGTCCGGCCAATGTAGCGGTTCTTCACGAAGCCTTCGCGGAACTTGACGCCCAGGTGGTTCGCCAGCTCCAGGGCCGCGGTGCGGCTGGTGTCCGGGATCGGGATGACCACGTCGATGTCATGGTCCGGACGCTCGCGCAGGATCTTGTCGGCCAGTTTTTCACCCATGCGCAGGCGGGCCTTGTAGACCGAGACGCCGTCGATGATCGAATCCGGACGCGCCAGGTAGACGTGTTCGAAGATGCATGGGGTCAAGGACGGGTTGGTCGCGCACTGACGGGTGTGCAGCTTGCCGTCTTCAGTGATGTAGACCGCTTCGCCCGGGGCCAGGTCGCGAATCAGGGTGAAGCCCAGCACGTCCAGGGACACGCTTTCGGAGGCGATCATGTATTCGACGCCCTCGTCGGTGTGGCGCTGGCCGAACACGATCGGGCGGATACCGTGGGGATCGCGGAAACCGACGATGCCGTAGCCGGTGATCATCGCCACCACCGCATAACCGCCGACGCAACGGTTGTGCACGTCGGTCACGGCGGCGAACACGTCTTCTTCGGTAGGCTGCAGCTTGCCGCGCTGGGCCAGCTCATGAGCGAAGACGTTGAGCATCACTTCCGAATCGGAATTGGTGTTGACGTGGCGCAAGTCAGATTCGTAGATCTCCTTGGCCAGTTGCTCGACGTTGGTCAGGTTGCCGTTGTGCGCCAAGGTGATGCCGTACGGCGAGTTGACGTAGAACGGCTGGGCTTCAGCCGACGTCGAGCTGCCCGCGGTCGGGTAGCGCACGTGGCCGATACCCATGTGACCGACCAGGCGCTGCATATGGCGCTGGTGGAACACATCACGCACCAGGCCGTTGTCCTTGCGCAGGAATAACCGGCCGTCATGGCTGGTCACGATACCGGCAGCGTCCTGGCCGCGGTGCTGGAGCACGGTTAGCGCGTCATACAGCGCCTGATTGACGTTCGACTTACCGACGATACCGACGATGCCACACATGCGACGCAACCCCTACTTAATGGATCTGAACTGAACAACACTTACTGCGGCGTTTTGGCCATCGGCAAGAGGTGTTCCTTGAACGGTATTTCAGCGGGTACGCTGATACCGCTGGCAAGCCACTGACTGCTCCAACCCAGGATCAGGTTTTTGGACCAGTCTGCGACCAATAGAAATTGTGGCACGAGCCGGGACTCCTGCCACCACGTATCCTGCTGTACCGGCCCCAGGCTCAAGAGCCCGACGGCCACGACCACCAGCAACGCGCCACGCGCCGCGCCAAAGGCCATGCCCAGGAACCGGTCCGTCCCGGAAAGCCCGGTGACGCGAATCAGTTCGCCGATCAGATAATTGATCATTGCGCCAACCAGCAAGGTGGCGATAAACAAGATGGCACAGCCCGCGATCACGCGAGCCGACGGAGTTTCGATGTATCCGGCGAGGTACTGGGACAGCGAACCACCAAACATCCAGGCTACGACTCCCGCGATGATCCAGGTCAGCAGCGAGAGGGCTTCCTTGACGAAGCCGCGGCTCAGACTGATCAATGCGGAGATGGCGACGATCGCAACGATCGCCCAGTCAACCCAGGTAAATGGCACGGTGCAGCCTACAGACGGATAAGGCGGCGCATTTTAGCAGAGCGCAGGGCTGTCGGTAAGCTGCGTGATTCAAATCAGCTAAATCGCTGTCAGCCGCGCTCTGGCTGGAAGCGCACCACGAAACCCTTGAGGTTCTGCTGGCGGCTGAGCAGGTCACGCAGGCGGTCAGCCTCGGCACGCTCGATCAGCGGCCCGACAAACACTCGATTCTTGCCATCGGCGGAACGAATGTAGGCGTTGTAGCCCTGGCTACGCAGGGTTTTCTGCAAGTTCTCGGCACTTTCGCGACTGGTCAGGCTGGCCAATTGCACCGACCAACTGACGGACAGGCCATTGGCATCCACACGACTCTGGGTCGTGTCCGGCCTGGTGGGCGCCGCAGTGATCGGCTGGCTCGGGGCCGGCTTGATAGCCGGTGTTGCTGGAACAGGCACCGGCGCGACAGTCGGTTTGCTTGGCGCGGCGGGGGCAGGCGTGGCAGGTGCAGGTGCAATCGGCGTAGAAGGCACCGCAGGTTGCTCAGCCAATTCCTCGTCGCTTGGCACAGGTTCCTGAGGCAACGCCTGGGGCTCGGGCACGACCACTGGCTCAACCTGCACAGGCGGCACCGAAGGCGCCTGGGGCGCGGCCGGCGCGTCGACCGTGACCTGACGCTGCTCGTCCTGACGGGAAAACAGCATCGGCAGGAAAATCACCGCCAGGGCCACCAACACCAGGGCCCCGACCATGCGCTGCTTGTACGCCTTATCCAGCAATGCCATCTGCAGCCTCCTCCGTGGAGCGCCGGGCCAACCATTGAAGGGCCTCGGCAACACAAAAAAATGATCCGAACAGCAGGATTTCATCATCGGCCGTCGCCAGGGCGCACTGCCCTTCCAGCGCGTCGGCCACGCTAGCGTAGGCTTGCACTGAAGCACCGCGGCGCTGCAAGGCTTCCTGCAACTGCGCCGCGGTACGCGAGCGCGGCGAATCCAGTGGCGTCACCGCCCAATGCTGGACACTAGCACCCAACGCCTCGACAACGCCATCCAGATCCTTGTCGGACAGCAGCCCGAACACCGCCAGCCGCCGCCCTGCCACGGGCCGCCGCGCCAGGCGCTCGGCCAGGTACTGCGCCGCGTGGGGGTTATGGCCGACATCCAGCAACAGGTTCAGGCGCTTGCCTTGCCAATCGAACTGACGACGATCGAGGCGCCCGACCACACGGGTCGCCTGCAGCGCCTGGACGATTTGCCCGGCATCCCATGGCAAACCCAGCAACAGGTAGGCCTGAAGCGCCAGCGCGGCGTTTTCCATCGGCAGGTCCAGCAAGGGCAGATCGTGCAACTCCAGCGGATTGCCCTGCAGGTCGCTGCCGCGCCATTGCCAGTGCTGCTCGGTCATCGCCAGGTCGAAATCCCGCCCGCGCAGAAAGAACGGGCAGTTCAATTCGCGAACTTTGTCCAGCAACGGCTGGGGAGGATTGAGATCGCCGCAAAGCGCAGGCGCGCCCTGGCGAAAGATGCCGGCCTTCTCGAAGGCCACGGATTCGCGGGTATCGCCCAGGTAATCGGCATGGTCCACGCCAATGCTGGTGACCAGCGCAATGTCTGCGTCCACCAGGTTGACCGTATCCAGCCGTCCGCCCAGGCCAACTTCCAGCACGACCGCATCGAGACCGGCACGGGCAAACAGCCAGAACGCCGCCAGGGTGCCCATCTCGAAATAAGTGAGGGTTGTATCGCCTCGCCCGGCTTCCACCGCGGCAAAGGCTTCGCACAGCTGGGCGTCAGTGGCTTCGACGCCGTTCACTTGCACCCGCTCGTTGTAGCGCAGCAGGTGCGGCGAGCTGTAGACACCGACACTCAGCCCCTGGGCCCGCAGCAGCGAAGCCACGAAGGCGCAGGTCGAACCCTTGCCGTTGGTGCCGGTGACGGTGATGACCCGGGGCGCCGGCTTGGCCAGTCCCATGCGGGACGCTACCGTTTGCGAGCGCTCCAACCCCATGTCGATGGCCGATGGATGCAACTGCTCGAGGTAGGCAAGCCAGTCGCCCAGGGTGCGTTGGGTCATAGCCCGGCAGGCACTGGCGGAACCACTATCGGCTCGATCGGTGCGGCGACGAATTTCGGCGTCGGCAGACCCATCAGTTGCGCCAGCAGGTTGCCCAGGCGCGGACGCAGCTCCTGGCGATGAATGATCATGTCGATGGCGCCGTGCTCCAGCAGGAACTCACTGCGCTGGAAGCCTTCCGGCAGTTTCTCACGCACGGTCTGCTCGATCACGCGCGGGCCGGCAAAACCGATCAGGGCTTTTGGCTCGCCGACGATCACGTCGCCCAGCATCGCCAGACTGGCGGAAACACCGCCGTAGACCGGGTCGGTCAGCACCGAAATGAACGGAATGCCTTCTTCGCGCAGACGCGCCAGCACCGCGGAGGTCTTGGCCATTTGCATCAGGGAGATCAGCGCTTCCTGCATCCGCGCACCGCCGGAAGCGGCAAAGCAGATCATCGGGCAACGGTTTTCCAAAGCGTAGTTGGCAGCACGAACGAAGCGCTCACCGACGATGGCGCCCATGGAACCGCCCATGAAGGAGAATTCAAAGGCCGAGACCACCACCGGCATGCCCAGCAGGGTGCCAGTCATGGATATCAGCGCGTCTTTTTCGCCGGTCTGCTTCTGGGCAGCGGTCAGGCGATCCTTGTATTTCTTGCCGTCACGGAATTTCAGGCGATCCACTGGTTCCAGGTCGGCACCCAGCTCCACACGGCCTTCAGCGTCCAGGAAAATATCGATACGGGCACGCGCGCCGATGCGCATGTGGTGGTTGCACTTGGGGCAAACGTCCAGGGTCTTTTCCAGCTCGGGACGGTACAGCACCGCCTCGCAGGACGGACACTTGTGCCACAGACCTTCAGGCACCGAGCTTTTCTTCACCTCGGAACGCATGATCGAAGGGATCAGTTTGTCTACTAACCAGTTGCTCATGCTTTCTTTCTCCAGTACCGGCGGCCCGAACGCTCTGGTTCGCGGCCCCGCGTATGCCCTTGAGCTAAATTCATTGTGCGGCGAGTCGAGGGGCCGCCACGGTCAGTGCAAGACATGACCTGCGTGCAACCCAACCTTCCTCAGCCATCCCGGCAACCGCACGGCGGCTACCACTTCGCTATCGGCCCACCCGGAGGCGGCGCCTGCCTGTTTTGTACAGTGCTGGTATGGACGGCGGCAGTCTGCCAGCCGTCACATTGACGACTGGCTACTGCGCACAGCGGCCATGAATGCACGAATCTTTGCCGGGTCCTTGATGCCCTTGCTCTGCTCCACCCCGCCGCTCACGTCCACCGCGTAAGGGCGAACCTGGCGAATGGCCTGAGCCACGTTGTCCACGGTCAGGCCACCGGCCAGGATAATCGGTTTGTCCAAGCCCTGAGGCACCAGCGACCAATCGAACGCTTCGCCGGTCCCTCCGGGAACGCCCTCCACATAGGTGTCCAGCAAAATGCCGCTGGCACTGGCGAACGCTGCGCAACTGGCGGCAATGTCATCCCCGGCCTTGACCCGCAACGCCTTGATGTACGGACGATGCCAGCCTTCGCAATCGGCTGGGGTCTCGTCGCCATGGAACTGCAACAAGCCCAGCGGCACCGCATCGAGTATTTCGCCCAGCTCGCAACGACTGGCATTGACGAACAGGCCCACGGACGTCACGAACGGCGGCAAGGCCTGGACGATCGCCCTCGCCTGCTGCACCGTCACCGCGCGCGGGCTCTTGGCGTAGAACACCAGCCCGATAGCATCGGCCCCGGCCTCGACCGCCGCCAACGCGTCCTCGACGCGGGTGATCCCGCAAATCTTGCTGCGAACGACCGGCATGATGGGTAAAACCTCAGGCAAATCCGTGAAAGCCCCGGATGGTAGCAAATGCTGCGGAGGGCGTCAGCCGTCGAGTTCCGAGAAGCCGGTGAGGAAATGTGGCCCGATGTAACGCTCCGGCAGTTCGAACTCATCCCGATACTCGACCTGCACCAGGTACAAGCCAAACGGGTGCGCCGTGACGCCACCGGAGCGGCGGACACGACTGTCGAGCACTTCCTTGATCCACTCCACCGGCCGTTCGCCAGCACCAATGGTCATCAGCACACCGGCAATGTTGCGCACCATGTGATGCAGGAACGCGCTGGCGCGGATGTCGAGCACGATCATCTTGCCGTGACGAGTCACGCGCAGGTGATGCAACTCTTTGATCGGCGACTTGGCCTGGCACTGGCCGGCACGGAAGGCGCTGAAATCATGGACGCCAACCAGGTATTGCGCGGCCTCGGCCATGCGCTCGACATCCAGCGGGCGGTGATTCCAGGTGATCTCTTCGTTCAGGTGCGCCGGACGGATCTGATCGTTGTAGATCACGTAGCGATAACGCCGGGCAATGGCCTTGAAGCGCGCGTGAAAATGCGCCGGCATCACCTTGGCCCAACTGACGCTGACGTCGTGGGGCAAGTTGATGTTGGCACCCATCACCCAGGCCTTCATCGAACGCTCGACCTGGGTGTCGAAATGCACCACCTGGCCGCAGGCATGCACGCCGGCATCGGTACGACCGGCGCAATGCAGCGACACGGGCGAGTCGGCGACTTTGGACAGGGCGTTTTCAAGGGTTTCCTGCACCGTCAATACGCCGGACGCCTGGCGCTGCCAGCCACGGTAGCGCGAGCCTTTGTATTCAACGCCCAAGGCGATCCGGAAAAAGCCGTCGGCCGCCATTTCGGCGGCCGGGTTGTCTATGTTTGCCAAGGAATTACAGCCTGCTGAGGTACGCAAAGGCGGGCATTATAAGGCCGATGGCTTGGGATGCCAGTCCGACGGGTGATCCTGTGTTGAATGGGCTGGCGCCATCGCGAGCAAGCTTTGCTCCCACAGCGAT
>NZ_ATLN01000110.1:0-3604 GCF_000416195.1 Pseudomonas sp. CFII68 | reverse complement strand
CCGTCGATACGATCGTGGTGACCAACCCCCGGACGGGGTTGAGTGAAACGACGAGAGTGTTGGTACTGCATCGTGCGCCAACGATTGAAGTGGTGATCAATGATGCGGTGAGTTTGCCGGAGAACCAGCTCCAATTGTCGATCATGGGGGAGGACGGCCCCATCAACCCCGGTGATTGGGGCGAGGAATGGCAGGTATTGCTGGGCAGCGGCTCGGCGCAAATGAATGCCGCCAGCGGTGTGCTGACGTTGAACCCTGCCGGGCCGGACAAGTTTGTGGTCATTACTGTCCTGGTGCCCCCTGCAAGACCAGGAGGGGCTTCGGAGGACGGTTACATCGTCCTGCCGTTACCGTTATTCAGCGTGCCCGAAACGATCCGGATGTTCCGTGCCGATGGTCAGTAAGGTGTCAGTCGCTAATGCGAAGAATAGTTGGAGAATGATCATGTCGAATTCACTGCAAAATTTGCTGAATCGTATGCAGGGGCGCTCTATCACTCACCAGTGGGGAGCAATCGTTGCATTCAGTCGTGAGCAACTCAATCGCTTGCTGGAAGTGCAATATTTAACCTGGTTGCACGACGGACGCTTCATCCCGCCAATCAACGGTGTGGCGTATATCGACGATCGAACGGAGTCGATGACGTTGGATGGCGTACTTCTGGGCAAGCCAGTGCTGTCGTTCGAAACGGCGTCGCTGAACGAGTCCAAGGTGACCTTGACCATGAACCTGGTAGCGGGCACCTATACCGCCAAGAGTCACCCCGTTGGCGGTGGCGCGGTCCGCTTGCTTTCCAGCTTCACTATTACTGAAGCGATGGGCTACAAAGTCCAGATGAAGCTCAGCCTGAACCAGATTGAAGGAGAAGTGGATAAACGGGGGCGGGTGACGCTGGATGTGGCGAGCGACCTGTCGATGACTTGCAACCTGGGAGGAATGCCCGGGGTCGACAAACACTTGGCGGCATTAATTCAAAGCCGCTTGGCTGTGCTGCCGCAGGATCAGCGTATTTTTGAGCTGGGGTTGTTTGACTTCAGTGGTTACAACCCTTTGAGCCCAACGGGATTTTACATTCGTACGCAGAAGGCCCCGGGTTCCGATGACCCGGCTGACGGCGCGGTGTTGCTGTTTATTCGGCTGAAAATCCACGATGAAAATGGAGCGGGAATTCCTATCGAAGGCAGCGACTTCCCTTATCTGATCCCGGACGACAAGGTGGGTGGGCGACGTCTGTATTCGGCTTCATTGGTGCTGAACAGCGAATGGATTGAATTGCTCGACGAAGTGCAGCTTGACGTACTGAAGAACCTGCTTTTTCCAAGCGATAACTTCTTCATCGAAAGTCAGAATGGACGGCATACACCTCATGATTTATTGGTGCTGGGTAATATTGGACCGAAGTCCGATACGGTGACCGTCGAACCGGCGTTCATCAGCCTGAAGAGCGGTGGTTTGCCCCAGGCGTTTGTCGCGCGCAAGAGCGACGGATCGAGCATTAACGCTCAATGGACTGTAACCAACCCCCTTAGTCCGCTTTCGGTTGGCACTATCACGACGGGTGGGGTTTATACGCCGCCGAACCGAACCCGAATGGGGAAAGAACAACAGCCCATCGTAGTAACCGCTCAATACACGATGGGGGGCAAATCGCAGACAAGCTCAGCACTGGTGCTGGGTGTTTTCGAAAGTATGAACATTACACCGCGGGTTTGCTTGCGCGGGGTTGGCAGTAATCCAACCCCCGTTGAGTTAACTGTGACGACCCTGGGTAATGGGAGCCTACGCTGGCCCACACTTTCTCCGAATGAAGGGATGCTCGATGTCATCGATAACAATCACGCGATCTACACACCGCCTACTAGTCTGACCGACCCGTTGGCGGTGCAGAGAATCATCGTGACTGATCAGCAGAGTAACGAGACGATTGAAGCAACAGTTGTGTTGATGAGAGCAGCGCACACGCTGCCGGTAGATCCGCCCTATGTCGCGGCGGTAACGGCTGGCGATCCGATCCAGTTGTACGCTGATTTGGAACCTGATGATGAGGTTCGCTGGGTGGTTATCGGTGAAGGGGACGTGGATGACAATGGCGTGTTTACACCACCGACCCAGCCCACATCCCGAATCAGTGTGGTGAGGTGTTCCTATCTGGTGAATGGTTCGGCCAGGTCCAGCGGTCTCAGCGTTATCCAGCTCTCCGAACAAGTGCAACCAGAACCGCATTGGCGAGAGCTTGGAGAGTTTTCAATCGCCGTCAATAACGGTCTGGACACTTGTTTCAGCAATGGTTTTCAACAGATTCCCGTCACCGTGACCATTGCAACGCAGTCAGTCACCGTTGGTGGTGCGGAGCTATACATTCCCGTGAGTGATGCCGAGTTGGCTACGCTCAGGTTGGTCGATAAAATAACCAACAATGCGATCCCTTTTATACCGGTAGGCCAAGAAGGTATTGAATATGGCAAAGACACTCGATGGGCCGTGAGCAAAATAAAAAACCGCTTCAGGTTTTTTTCGGCCACTGCAACGCGAACCTATCCACTGGCACCGCCGACGCCAAAAAATAATGGCGTACGTTATCGTGAACTCTATCTACATCTTGCCTACGAAGGTAGCCGGACCTTTTATGCACAGTTTGATTCGCCTTACGGTACGCAAAACTCAACTGATGAGAAAACTGAAAATTTTGAGGTGACGGTGCAAGGTGTCCGTCCCGCGACTCCGTCGTTATCTAACTATGAGTTTAAACGTGAGCGCAAATGGCAAGATGAGGATGGGCATGATGAACCTCCCAGCAATGCGCATCCGGAATGGGATTATTTTAGCTACTATCGTCAGTCGATTGATTACTGGTATTTAAGCTATTTACGGCGTGGCATCGATTCAGTTCTTTTCGCCACTTTATCCATTGAAAATAATATTTCAACCATGCAATGGGAAAGTGAGCTGATCGATGAAACCTTTTTTAGTTACACCGGCTATGCTTTCAATCCTGCCAATTTTGAAAATAGCGACAGCCCCGTGCCCGAAGGTTTGTCTTTTGATCCCTATTTGTGGGGGTTGATGAGGAACTACCAGAAAAATCTCAAGACTTCGTTTGACGGCGAACGCCCGGCGCAAGGTGAGTTGATTATTAGTTTGCATCGGACGGATGATGTGAATTATTGGTATGACGGGCTGGCGAGTGGCGATAAGCGAAAAATGTATCGCCAGCAATTGGACCCCAGTGTTTATCTTATATTGCTCGACGAAGAAGGGAATCGACATTCCCTGACCGTTGGGTTTGACTCGTCATCCAATGAGAATAGCCGTAATAGGTTGATGCTGAGTCGGAGATGATCAGGGCAGGATGTTGCGTCTTTGAAC
The DNA here is from genome assembly GCF_000416195.1 of Pseudomonas sp. CFII68. Classification (NCBI taxonomy): domain Bacteria; kingdom Pseudomonadati; phylum Pseudomonadota; class Gammaproteobacteria; order Pseudomonadales; family Pseudomonadaceae; genus Pseudomonas; species Pseudomonas sp. CFII68. The sequence goes on along the minus strand of NZ_ATLN01000110.1, from coordinate 238 downwards.
GACTAAACAGGCATTCGCATATTATGGCCAATGTATTCCATTGTATGTTTTCGAGTGTCTGGAGATGTTGAGTCTTTATCTTTGAGGATAGGTAGCATGACCACTTCCAGTGTCGTACATTCCCAAGCCTTCGGCTTCATGAGCTACGTACAAGGCGGTGTTGACCCGCGCACCGGGCAATACACCGTTTCCATCGACCTGCCCGAAGTCCAAAGTAACTGGCTGTGCGGCCCGGCCT
>NZ_ATLN01000109.1:0-42079 GCF_000416195.1 Pseudomonas sp. CFII68 | reverse complement strand
GTGGGAGCGGGCTTGCTCGCGAAGGCGGCCTTGAATACACCACCGAAACAACATCCAGAAACAATTGAGCAGCCCAAAGGCTGCTCCATAAACTGTTCCCGTTACGTATACGTCACCCTCCCCTGTGGCGTTTCGCCACGGCAGGACGCCATCACGCTACTCACCTACACACTTTCAGCGGACAAAAAACCCGAACCAACTTGGTGCATCGATCAGTTCGACGCCCTTTCCTGGATCATAATCCAGGGCGAAACCACCACCGCCCAAAGCGGCGGATCGCGCTCCAGAAAATCCAGCGCCCGCGTTTCAGACAGCTTGGCAAGCTGGTCGGCAGCCAGCCAGGCGGCGACTTTGGTACCTTCGTCCTGGGCGACGGCCTCGGCGGCGGCGATCAAATCCAATGCCGGATCGACCCACAATAGGGCACCCTTGGCAAAGAACGGCTCCAGCTCTTTCCAGGTGATGGATGCGGTTTCACCAAGCAGTTTGGCATAGAGGGTGCTAGGTTCTTGATTCATGGGACCTGTCCGGAAAAGAAATCGGCGCGAATGATAACGTCGGTGGTCTGGCAGAAAAACCCGGTAGCAATTGCGGTACCGAATGAAAAGCGCAGGAAAGCCAAGGATTGCCGATATGACCGGACAAAACCCCGCCGCTATTCTGTCTTTTTCTTTCAATTAAGCGACACCCTCAGGTTTTGCCCCCAAGCGCCAGCTTCCCTTGCCAACAATCGGCGCTCTACACTGTACCGGTACAGTTGCCGGGGGCATTTTCCGCGAGGGTATCCAAGATATCTGACCCGGTTCTGCTGCTACGGCGCCAGGACTATAAAAACTACAACAGCATGAGTGGAGCACTATGACTAAGGCTACTAAGCAGATTTCCAAACTGTTTGCCGCTATGGTTCTGGCCGGGGTTGCCAGCCATTCGTTCGCCGCCGACACCATCAAGATCGGCATCGCCGGCCCTAAAACCGGCCCCGTAGCCCAATACGGCGACATGCAGTTCAGCGGCGCGAAAATGGCCATCGAACAGATCAACGCCAAGGGCGGCGTCGACGGCAAGCAACTTGTCGCCGTTGAATACGATGACGCCTGTGATCCAAAACAAGCGGTAGCGGTCGCGAACAAAGTCGTCAACGACGGCATCAAGTTCGTGGTTGGCCACCTGTGCTCCAGCTCCACCCAGCCCGCTTCGGATATCTACGAAGACGAAGGCGTGATCATGATCACCCCGGCCGCTACCAGCCCGGACATCACCGCTCGCGGCTACAAGATGATCTTCCGCACCATCGGCCTGGACAGCGCCCAAGGCCCTGCGGCCGGCAACTACATCGCCGACCACGTCAAGCCGAAAGTCGTTGCGGTCCTGCACGACAAGCAGCAGTACGGTGAAGGCATCGCCAGCGCCGTGAAGAAAACCCTCGAAGGCAAAGGCGTGAAAGTGGCCGTCTTCGAAGGCGTGAACGCCGGCGACAAAGACTTCTCCTCGATGATCGCCAAGCTCAAGCAAGCCAACGTCGACTTCGTCTACTACGGCGGCTACCACCCGGAGCTGGGCCTGATCCTGCGTCAATCCCAGGAAAAAGGCCTGAAGGCCAAGTTCATGGGGCCGGAAGGCGTGGGTAACGACTCCATCTCGCAGATCGCCAAGGAATCTTCCGAAGGCTTGCTGGTAACCCTGCCGAAATCTTTCGACCAGGACCCTGCCAACATCGCCCTGGCTGACGCCTTCAAGGCCAAGAAAGAAGACCCGAGCGGTCCGTTCGTGTTCCCGTCCTACTCCGCAGTGACCGTGATCGCCGACGCTATCAAGGCTGCCAAGAGCGAAGACGCAGGCAAAGTGGCTGAAGCCATCCACGCCGGCACCTTCAAGACCCCAACCGGTGACCTGAGCTTCGACGCGAAGGGCGACCTGAAGGACTTCAAGTTCGTGGTCTACGAGTGGCACTTCGGCAAACCTAAAACCGAAGCTTCGCCTCAGTAAGGCCTGGCCTGACTGACTGCCAATAAAGCCCACGGCGTGCCGTGGGCTTTGTTTTAAATGTATTGGGCCGCGCTGGCGTGATCCGCCAGTCTCCCCACCTGAAAATCTCAAAACCGTCATCAGCGGTTCGCTGGCAAACCTCGTGTTCGAAGTGGATGCAGATCCACGGGACCCGGGCGGGAAAATGACTCCACCAGTGAAATGCGTATCAGGTTTTTAGGAGCGCTGTAATGCCTGACATCTATCACTTCTTCCAGCAGCTGGTTAACGGCCTGACCGTTGGCAGCACGTATGCCCTGATCGCCATCGGCTATACGATGGTTTACGGCATCATTGGAATGATCAACTTCGCCCACGGCGAGGTGTACATGATCGGCTCCTACGTGGCGTTCATCGCCATCGCCGGGCTGGCCATGATGGGACTCGACAGTGTCCCGCTGTTGATGACCGCGGCTTTCATCGCGAGCATCGTCGTCACCAGTTCCTATGGCTACAGCATCGAACGGATCGCCTACCGCCCCCTGCGCGGCAGCAACCGTCTGATCCCGCTGATTTCCGCCATCGGCATGTCGATTTTCCTGCAGAACACGGTACTGCTTTCGCAAGACTCCAAGGACAAATCCATACCCAACCTGATTCCGGGCAACTTTGCCATCGGACCAGGCGGGGCACATGAAGTGCTGATTTCCTACATGCAAATCGTGGTGTTCGTGGTGACCCTGGTCGCCATGCTCGGCCTCACGCTGTTCATCTCCCGTTCCCGCCTGGGCCGCGCCTGCCGCGCCTGTGCCGAGGACATCAAGATGGCCAACCTGCTGGGCATCAACACCAACAACATCATCGCCCTGACCTTCGTCATCGGTGCGGCCCTGGCGGCCATCGCCGCGGTGCTGTTGAGCATGCAATACGGCGTGATCAACCCCAACGCCGGCTTCCTCGTAGGCCTGAAAGCCTTCACCGCCGCGGTACTGGGCGGCATCGGCAGCATCCCCGGGGCAATGCTCGGCGGGCTGGTGCTGGGCGTGGCGGAAGCCTTTGGCGCCGACATCTTCGGCGACCAGTACAAGGACGTCGTGGCATTCGGCTTGTTGGTTCTGGTTCTGTTGTTCCGGCCGACCGGCATCCTGGGCCGCCCGGAGGTTGAAAAAGTATGACTAGGCATCTCAAATCGGCGCTCTTCAGCGCCCTGCTGGTCTGGGCCGTGGCCTACCCGGTACTGGGTCTTAAACTGACCATCGTCGGCATCAACCTGGAAGTGCACGGCACCAGCCCGGCCATCCTGGCGAGCATCGCCGTGTGTTCGCTGCTGATGTTCGTGCGCGTACTGTTCAGCACGCAGATCAGCGCCATGTGGAAGTCCTCGCCCGGCCTGCCGGTGATCCCGGCCAAGGCCAGCAACTTCCTGACCCTGCCGTCGACCCAGCGCTGGATCGTGCTGGGCCTGATCGTCGTGGCCCTGGTGTGGCCGTTCTTCGGCTCTCGCGGCGCGGTGGACATCGCCACGCTGATCCTGATCTACGTGATGCTCGGCCTGGGCCTGAACATCGTCGTAGGCCTGGCCGGTCTGCTGGACCTGGGTTACGTCGGCTTCTACGCCGTCGGCGCCTACAGCTATGCGCTGCTGTCCCACTACTTCGGCCTGAGCTTCTGGATCTGCCTGCCGATCGCCGGGATGATGGCCGCCACCTTCGGTTTCCTGCTGGGGTTCCCGGTCCTGCGCTTGCGCGGTGACTACCTGGCCATCGTGACCCTGGGTTTTGGCGAGATCATCCGTCTGTTCCTGCGCAACCTGACCGACATCACCGGTGGCCCGAACGGCATCAGCAACATCGAGAAACCGACGTTCTTCGGCCTGACCTTCGAACGTAAAGCCGCCGAAGGCCTGCAGACCTTCCACGAGTACTTCGGCCTGGAATACAACTCGATCAACAAGGTGATCTTCCTCTACCTGGTTGCGCTGTTGCTGGCCCTGGCCGCGCTGTTCGTCATCAACCGCCTGCTGCGCATGCCGATCGGCCGCGCCTGGGAGGCATTGCGTGAAGACGAAATCGCCTGCCGTGCGCTGGGTCTCAACCCAACCGTGATCAAACTGTCGGCCTTCACCCTCGGCGCTGCGTTCGCCGGTTTTGCCGGTAGCTTCTTCGCCGCCCGCCAGGGCCTGGTGACGCCGGAGTCCTTCACCTTCATCGAGTCGGCGATCATCCTCGCCATCGTGGTGCTGGGCGGGATGGGCTCGCAGTTGGGCGTGATCCTGGCGGCCATCGTGATGATCCTGCTGCCGGAAATGATGCGTGAATTCAGCGAATACCGCATGCTGATGTTCGGCGCCTTGATGGTGCTGATGATGATCTGGCGTCCTCAAGGTCTGCTGCCGATGCAACGCCCCGAACTTAAACTAAGAGCGGAGCTGCGCAAATGAGCCGCGAGATCCTCAAGGTTGAAAATCTAAGCATGCGCTTCGGCGGCTTGCTGGCGGTCAACGGCGTGGCCCTGACCGTGAAAGAAAAACAGGTCGTTGCGCTGATCGGGCCGAACGGCGCGGGCAAGACCACCGTGTTCAACTGCCTGACCGGCTTCTACCAGCCCACCGGCGGCACCATCGTGCTGGACGGCGAGCCGATCCAGGGCCTGCCCGGCCATCAGATCGCCCGCAAGGGTGTGGTGCGCACCTTCCAGAACGTGCGGCTGTTCAAGGACATGACGGCGGTCGAAAACCTGCTGATCGCCCAGCACCGTCACCTGAACACCAACTTCTTTGCCGGCCTGTTCAAGACCCCGGCGTTCCGCAAAAGCGAACGCGAGGCCATGGAGTACGCCGAGTACTGGCTGGAGAAGGTCAATCTCAAGGAGTTCGCCAACCGTACCGCCGGGACCCTGGCCTACGGTCAGCAACGGCGCCTGGAAATCGCCCGCTGCATGATGACCCGTCCGCGGATCCTCATGCTCGACGAGCCCGCCGCCGGCCTGAACCCCAAGGAAACCGAAGACCTGAAAGCCCTGATCGGCGTGCTGCGCGAGGAGCACAACGTCACTGTGCTGCTGATCGAGCACGACATGAAGCTGGTCATGAGCATTTCCGACCACATCGTCGTGATCAACCAGGGCACCCCCCTGGCCAACGGCTCGCCAGAGCAGATCCGCGACAATCCTGAAGTGATCAAAGCCTACCTGGGGGAAGCGTAAATGCTGCAATTCGAAAACGTTTCCACCTTCTACGGCAAGATCCAGGCCTTGCACAGCGTCAACGTCGAGGTCCGCCAGGGCGAAATCGTCACGCTGATCGGTGCCAACGGCGCCGGCAAATCCACCCTGCTGATGACGCTCTGCGGTTCGCCCCAGGCCCACAGCGGCAGCATCCGCTACATGGGTGAGGAGTTGGTGGGCCAGGACTCGTCGCACATCATGCGCAAGAGCATCGCGGTGGTGCCGGAAGGCCGTCGGGTATTTGCCCGACTGACCGTAGAAGAAAACCTCGCCATGGGCGGTTTTTTCACCGACAAGGGCGACTTTCAGGAACAAATGGACAAGGTCCTGCACCTTTTCCCACGCCTGAAAGAACGCTTTACCCAGCGCGGCGGCACCATGTCCGGCGGCGAACAGCAAATGCTCGCCATCGGCCGTGCGCTGATGAGCAAGCCCAAGCTGCTGCTGCTCGACGAGCCTTCCCTGGGCCTGGCACCGATCATCATCCAGCAGATCTTCGACATCATCGAACAACTGCGCAAGGACGGCGTGACGGTGTTCCTGGTGGAGCAGAACGCCAACCAGGCGCTGAAAATCGCCGACCGGGCGTACGTGCTGGAGAACGGTCGCGTGGTGATGCAAGGCACCGGTGAAGCCCTGCTGACCGACCCGAAAGTACGCGAGGCGTACCTGGGCGGTTGAGTCTGCAGCAATAAAAAACGGCCTTCGGGCCGTTTTTTTTTGCCCGTATTTCAAACAAGCATAACGGTGGCAGGAGAACACAATTGTGGCGAGGGGATTTATCCCCGCTGGGCTGCGGAGCAGCCCTTTGATTGCAGCTTTCGATGAACCTGACACACTGCAGAGCTGGTTTTGGGGACTGCTTCGCAGCCCAACGGGGCGGTGCGACGTTTCGCTAAATCCCCTCGCCACATATAACTCCCCTTCACATTGGATTTTTCGGGGCGAACAAAAAATCGACAGATCGCTGTAACGCTTTCCCATCTCCCCTCTCTAGTTCAGTAGACCGGCGCTAACGCCGGTTCATTTCCCTGAATGACTGGAGAATCATCATGACTGCTTCGACCCGCACCCTGTCCGCCACCGCCCTGATCCTGGCCCTGGGTTCCGCCCTGAGCATGACAGCCGTCTCGACCGTCCACGCAGCCGACGACACCATGGAAAAATGCTTCGGCGTTGCCCTCAAAGGCAAGAACGACTGCGCCGCCGGTGCCGGCACCACCTGCGCCGGTACGGCAAAAATGGACTATCAGGGCAACGCCTGGAAATCGGTACCCAAAGGCACTTGCACCACCATGGAAAGCAAAACCTCCCCGACTGGTTTCGGCCAGCTCGAAGCGTTCAAAGCCAAGTCCTGATCGCATCTGCCTGAGGCCCGCCAGCATGTTGAATCCCCCCTCCCTCGCCACTGATAGCCGGCTGCCGCCAAGGGCAGGGTTGGGGCTCAAGAGCGAGCATTTTCGTGAGGTGCTCCAGACCCGACCGGACCTGGGCTTTTTCGAGGTGCACGCGGAAAACTACATGGTGGCTGGCGGGCCGCTTCATCACTTCCTGGGGCGGATACGCGAACAGTACCCGCTGTCGCTGCACGGCGTCGGCCTGTCGATCGGTGGGGAGGGGCCGCTGGATGTTGCGCATTTACAGCGCCTGGCCGCATTGGTCGAACGCTATCAGCCCCAATCCTTTTCCGAACACCTGGCCTGGTCCAGCCACGGCCCGGTGTTCCTCAATGACCTGCTCCCCCTGGCCTACGACGAAGCGACCCTCGACCGGGTCTGCGAACACGTCGACCAAGTGCAGTCGAGCCTCAAACGTACGCTGTTGCTGGAAAACCCGGCCACCTACCTGGCGTTCGAGGCCTCGACCCTAGACGAGCCACACTTCATCAGCGAAGTGATCCGGCGCACCGGCTGCGGCCTGCTGCTGGATGTGAACAACGTCTACGTTTCGTGCGTCAACCACTGCCGCGATCCATTGGCCTACCTCGACGCCCTGCCCCTGCAAGCGACCGGTGAAATTCACCTGGCCGGCTTTGCCGAGGACACCGACAGCCTCGGCGCACGCCTGCTGATAGACAACCACGGCGCGCCCATCGACAACGACGTCTGGCAACTGTATCTCCAGGTACTGGAGCGGACCGGGCCGGTAGCCACGCTGATCGAGCGCGACAACCACATCCCTCCCTGGGGGGTACTGCTGGCCGAGGCGCGCCAGGCCGATCAACTTTTAGCCACCGCCGGAGCCCGGCCATGAGCGGCCAGCACGCATTCGCCGCCGCCCTGCTCGACCCGCGCAAGGCATGTCCACCCGGCGTGGTCAGCACCAATGGCGCCGACCCGCAGAGCCGCTTCGCGGTGTACCGCAACAACGTGCTCAGCTCGTTGATCAACGCCCTGGCCGACAATTACCCGGTGGTGGCGCAACTGGTGGGCGAGGAATTTTTCCGAGGCATGGCTGGGGTCTACGTTCAGTCGGCGCCACCGCAAAGCCCGGTGATGAGCGACTACGGGGATGATTTTGCCGGGTTCATCGAACGCTTCGAACCCGCCGCCTGCGTGCCGTACCTGGCGGACGTCGCCCGACTGGAGCGACTGCACGTGAAAGCCTGGCATGCCGCCGACGCCGAGCCCATGGCCGCAGAACAGATCGTCGAGGCGCTATCGTCCCCCACACAGACAAGGCACCTGAAGGTCGGTCTGCACCCGTCACTACGGCTGCTGCAATCGCCCTTCGCCGTGGTGACGATCTGGGCCGCCCATCAGCACCAGATGCCCGTGCCATTCGAAGCGTTCTCTGCGCAAAACGCCTTGGTGCTGCGCCACGGTCTCGACGTGGAAGTGTTTGCGATCAGTCACGCTGCCCATGGGTTCATCACGGCCCTGCAACAGAGAGTGTCCCTGACCGCGGCCATTGAAGCCTCGATCGACCTCGACCTTGAACACACCCTGGCCGGGCTCATCCGCCACCAGGCCATCACTCACCTCCTGGCTGAAGAGATATCCCCATGAACGCCCTGATTGCCGGTTCCATCCAATGGCTGGAGAAAATCCCCTACAGCCTGATCGCCTTCATCGCGCGCTTCTCGATTGCCGCGGTGTTCTGGAAGTCCGGCCAGACCAAAATCGAAGGCCTGGCCATCGACTTGTTCGACGGCACTTTCCAGATCGGCCTGCCGCGGCTGGCGGACTCGACCATTCCCCTGTTCAAAAGCGAATACGCCCTGCCGCTGCTGTCGCCGGAACTGGCCGCGTACCTGGCGGCCTCTGCCGAGCATGTGTTCCCGGTCCTGATCCTGTTTGGCCTGGCTACCCGCTTTTCAGCGCTGGCCTTGCTGGGCATGACCGTGACCATCCAGCTGTTCGTCTACCCGGACGCCTACCCGACCCATGGCACCTGGGCGGCGGTATTGCTCTACCTGATGGCCCGTGGGCCGGGGGTACTGTCCATCGACCACCTGATTGCCAAGCGCTACGCCCGCTGACTGACCCTGGGACACCTGTGGGAGCGGGCTTGCTCGCGAAGGCGGCGGCACATCCAGCATTTATGCAAGCTGACCCACCGCCTTCGCGAGCAAGCCCGCTCCCACAAGGGGGTGTCCAATGGTGTCAAATGGCTGGGCTATCGCTGCAGCCGATCCAACGCCTCGCCGCTGCGCTTGAACCAGTCGATCAAGTAGTCGGCGAGCACCTGAGTGCGCTTGGGCAGGCCGCCCTGGTACGGGTGCACCAGGTACATCGGCATGCGCCGGGTCTGGTAGTCGCGCAGCAGCCAGTGCAGGCGTCCATCGGCCAACTCTTCATGCAGCAAATACGACGGCAGCCGGGCGATTCCGGCGCCGGCCAGGGCGGCTTTTTTCAGCAGGCTGTAGTGATTGCTGGCGAATGGTCCCGACACCCGGACCCGCAGCAGCTCGTGTTGCTGGTGGTAAAGCCATTCTTCCCGACCGCTGTAGTGGCTGTTCAGCAAGCAGCGATGTTCGGCCAGGGCCTGGGGCGTCTCGGGTTCGCCATAGTGTTCGAGGTAGGCCGGACTGGCGCAGGTCATTTCGTGCCACGCCAGCAATGGCCGGGCCACCAGCCGCTCATCGATAGCGGCGTCGGAGCGGATCGCCAGGTCGAAACCATCGCGGGTCAGGTCACGGTAACCGTTGTTGAGCTCCAGTTCGATCTGTACGTGGGGATACGTACGAGCGAACTCCATCAGCAAGCCCTCGAAGAACGTTTCACCCAACGAAACCGGAACCGTCATACGCACCGGCCCAGAAATATCGTCCTTCAAACGCGCCAATGCCTGACGTGCCCGTTCCACCTGCACCAACAGCGCCTGGGCCTGGGGCAACAACGCCGCCCCTGCCGCCGTAAGGCTCAAGCGCCGCGTGGTGCGTTGCAGCAACAGCACCGAAAACCGGCTCTCCAACAGGCTGATGCGCTTGGACAACTGGCCCTTGCTGCACCCTAACTGCTGGGCCGCCTGGGTGAAGCTGCCGGCCTCCATCAACACGGCAAACGCCGCCAGGTCATCCATTTCGCTCATTGGATTGTTTCCAAATGAAAACCAAAGGTTGCCTATTAGCATGATTATCAATGGAAAGAACCTCTCTAGACTGAAAACTCATTCAACCCATTGAGGAACAGCTCATGAAAATCCTGTTGATCGGCGCCAACGGCACTATCGGTTCGGCCATTGATAACGAACTGTCGCCGCGCCACGAGATCATTCGGATCGGCCGCCACAGCGGTGACCTGCAGGTGGATATCAGCGACAGCGCTTCAATCCGCGCGCTGTTCGCAAAGACCGGCCGTTTTGATGCCCTGGTTTGCGCCGCCGGCAACGTCACCTTTGCGCCCCTGGCCGACATGACCGAAGACAGCTTTGCCCTGGGCTTGAAAGACAAGCTGATGGGCCAGGTCAACCTGCTGCTGATCGGTCGCGAATTCGCCAACGACGGTGCATCCTTCACCTTCACCACCGGCGTGCTCAGCCACGATCCGATCAAGAGTGGTGCTTCGGCGGCCCTGGTCAATGGCGCCCTGGACAGTTTCGTGCGCGCCGCGGCAATCGAGTTGCCACGGGGCTTGCGGGTCAACTCGGTGAGCCCGAACGTATTGCTGGAAGCCATGGACAAGTACGCCCCGTACTTTCGCGGCTACAAACCGGTCCCGGCCGTCGATGTTGCATTGGCCTACGCCAAGAGTGTCGAAGGCCTACAAACCGGTCAGACCTTTCACGTGGGCTAGCCGACGCTCTACCCGTAGGAGCTGCCGCAGGCTGCGATCTTTTGATCTTTCGCTTGCGGTGCAAGTGTCTGGGAAAAGATCGCAGCCTCGTTGCACTCGACAGCTCCTACACGGCTCCTACGGGTTGTGATGTGGGATCAGTCTGAGTAACGTGGCGGCACTTGTCTGGAGACCCAATGATGCGTGCCGCCCGCTCCCTGCTGTTTGTCGCCCTCCTGCCGCTCTTCACCGGCTGCCAATTGCTCGACGCCCCTCGTCAGAGCGCCTCCCACGCCGGCCAGACGCGCATGCAGGGCGAGCTCACGGCAGCCGATGGCAAGCTGGTGTTCCAGCCGTGCCAGGAACAGCGCCGCTACATCGTCAACGACAGCGGTGGCACCAGCGTGCTGCAACAGGCCGCCAGCCTGGCCGATGACCAAGGCAAACTATTTGCCGATGTGCGCGGTCGTATCGTCTCCAGCGCAGCAGCCGGCACCGACAGCCAGTTGGACCTGGAGCAGTTGTACCGCCTGGAACGCTCGGGCAGCGCTTGCGATGACGGCAATTTCAAACTGCTGGTCTTGCGTGCCGCCGGTCATGGTCCGGAGTGGAACCTCAAGGCCAGCGGCAAGGGCATGGTGCTTGAGCGTGAAGGCCAACCGACGCTGGCGGTGCCCTACCTTGAAGAACAACTGGGCGACGGCCGCTTCAACCTCAGCACCGAAGCCAACGGCCAGAAGGTCGAGCTCTGGCTGGCCGCCCAGCGCTGCGTCGACAGCACCACCGGCAGCGTGCAACACATGAGCGCCGAATTGCGGGTCAACGGTCAGGTCCAGCGTGGCTGCGCCTACTTTGGTGGTGCGCGCAACGACTGATTCACAGCTTTTGGCTTATAATCGCCGGTTCACGCCCTGGTGCAGTTGTGCATCCCGCGAACCGGATCCCACCATGTTACGAATCACCGAACTCAAGCTGCCGATCGACCACCCCGAAGAAGACCTGCGCCCTGCCATCCTGCAGCGCCTGGGCATCGCCAGCGATGACCTGCTCGACTTCACCTTGTTCAAGCGCAGCTACGACGCGCGCAAGAAATCCTCCGAACTGTGCTTCATCTACACCATCGACCTGACGGTGCGCGACGAAGCCAGCCTGCTGCGCAAGTTCGCCGATGACCGTAACGTCAACGAGGCGCCGGATGTCGGCTACAAAGTGGTGGGCCAGGCACCGGCTGACCTGAGCGAGCGGCCGATCGTGGTCGGCTTCGGCCCGTGCGGGATCTTCGCCGCCCTGCTGCTGGCACAGATGGGCTTCAAGCCAATCATCCTCGAGCGTGGCCCGGAAGTGCGCCAGCGCACCAAGGACACCTGGGGCCTGTGGCGCAAAAGCGTGCTCAACCCCGAATCCAACGTGCAGTTCGGTGAAGGCGGCGCAGGGACGTTTTCCGACGGCAAGCTCTATAGCCAGATCAAGGATCCGAAATTCCTTGGCCGCAAGGTTTTGCACGAATTCGTCAAGGCCGGGGCGCCGGAAGAAATCCTCTACGTCAGCAAGCCGCACATTGGCACGTTCCGTCTGACCGGCGTGGTGGAAACCATGCGTGAGCAGATTCGCGCCCTGGGTGGCGAAGTGCGCTTCCAGCAGCGGGTTACCGATGTGCTGATCGAGGACGGCCAACTGGTCGGCGTCGAACTGGCCAGCGGCGAACAGATTCATTCGAAACATGTGATCCTGGCCCTGGGCCACAGCGCCCGGGACACCTTCCGCATGCTCCACAGCCGCGGCGTGTACATGGAAGCCAAGCCGTTCTCGGTGGGTTTCCGTATCGAACACCCGCAATCGCTGATCGACAGCGCACGCCTGGGCAAGTACGCCGGCCATCCGAAACTCGGCGCCGCCGATTACAAACTGGTGCACCACGCCAAGAATGGCCGGTCGGTGTACAGCTTCTGCATGTGCCCGGGCGGCACCGTGGTGGCGGCGACGTCCGAGCCGAACCGCGTCGTGACCAACGGCATGAGCCAGTATTCGCGCAATGAGCGCAACGCCAACTCCGGCATTGTCGTCGGCATTACGCCGGAAGTGGATTATCCGGGTGGCCCGCTGGCCGGGATCGAGCTGCAAGAACGCCTGGAATCCCACGCCTTCGTGCTCGGCGGCAGCAACTACGAAGCCCCGGCGCAACTGGTGGGTGATTTCATCGCCGGCAAGCCGTCTACGGCACTGGGCAGCGTCGAACCTTCCTACAAGCCAGGGGTGTCCCTGGGCGACTTGGCCCTGGCCCTGCCGGACTTCGCCATCGAAGCGATCCGCGAAGCCCTGCCGGCGTTCGAGAAACAGATTCGCGGTTACTCGCTGCACGACGCCGTGCTGACCGGCATCGAAACCCGCACCTCATCGCCCCTGCGCATTACCCGCAACGAATCGCTGCAGAGCCTGAACGTCAAGGGCCTTTTCCCGGCCGGTGAAGGCGCCGGTTACGCGGGCGGGATCCTGTCGGCGGGCGTAGACGGAATCCGGATTGCCGAGGCGGTGGCGCGGGATATCCTCGGTCTCGAGGCCTGAGGGGCCAATGCTGTTCACTCAAGGCTGGATTTGTTGCTTAAGTGAACAGCATGACCCTGTGGGAGCGGGCTTGCTCGCGAATGCGGTGCATCATTCACTGATAAGTTGACTGACCCAGCGCCTTCGCGAGCAAGCCCGCTCCCACAAAAGACCTCAGGGTTTTCAGGATCAGATGTTCGCCCGCAACACACTCTCCGGCAGCACCTCGCCCCGCTCCACACTGGCCGCCACGATGTCCATCAGCTCACTCAACTCATACCCCTGGGCCTTGAGCCACGCCGGGTCGTAATAGGTCGTGGCGTAGCGCTCGCCACCGTCGCACAAAATCGCCACGATCGACCCCGACTCACCCGCATCCACCATCTGCCGGGCCGCCATGAGGGCGCCGATCAGGTTGGTGCCGCTGGACCCGCCGACCCGTCGTCCCAAGCGCTGGGCCAGGTAATGCATGGCCGCCAGCGACAAGGCGTCCGGGACCTTGACCATCGCATCGATGACTTTCGGCAAGAACGACGCTTCGACCCGGGGCCGGCCGATCCCCTCGATGCGTGAACCGCAATCCAGGCGCAGGCTGGCATCGCCGTTGCGGTAGTAGTCGAAGAACACTGAACGCTCGGCGTCGGCACACAGCACGCGGGTGCCGTGCTGGCGATAACGCACGTAGCGCCCCAGGGTGGCGGTGGTGCCGCCGGTGCCGGGGCTTGAAATCAACCAACTCGGCTCCGGGTGCCGCTCGAAGCGCATCTGCTGGAAGATCGATTCGGCAATGTTGTTATTGGCCCGCCAGTCCGTGGCGCGCTCAGCGTAGGTAAATTGGTCGATGAAGTGCCCATCATGCTCGCGGGCCAGGCGCTCGGATTCGGCGTAGATCTGCGTAGGATCGTCCACCAGGTGGCTCTGGCCGCCATAGAAAGCGATCTGTGCGATTTTTTCCCGGGAGGTGGTCGCCGGCATCACCGCAATGAACGGCAGGCCCAGCAACCTGGCGAAATAGGCCTCGGAAATCGCTGTCGAGCCGCTGGAGGCCTCGATCACCGGCGCACCGGGCTTGAGCCAGCCATTACACAACGCATAGAGAAACAGCGAACGCGCCAGCCGATGCTTGAGGCTGCCGGTGGGATGGCTGGATTCATCCTTGAAATACAGTTCGATGCCCGGCAGGCCAGGCAGCGGCAGCGGAATCAGGTGGGTATCGGCGCTGCGCTGGAAGTCAGCCTCGATGATGCGAATCGCTTCGCGCGCCCACTGGCGGTGGTCGTTCATGGTGTTTTCTCACTGGCTCGGTTCGACGCAGGGAAACCTGGTGGTCATACAGGCGCAACGTGGTCTCGGAAAAACCAGTCGCAAGCTTAGGAAAAAACCTACATCGCGCACAGGTACAGCTAAGGTCCAATATGGCCCATAACTGCCCGACTGCGTGGCGCTGGCGTTGTAACGACATATAACAAAAAAGAATATAACTTTTGTTTTAACAACTAACAGTACGGGTTAGGGTGTGCCATCTTTTTGATTCAATGAATGGAGAGCGATCGTGGCTCTACGCAATTCTCTGACACGTTTTTTCCAACTGGAGGCCGCCAGCGGCCTGCTGCTGATCGCCGCCGCCGTGTTGGCCCTGGCCATCAATAACTCGCCCCTTTCCTGGCTGTACAACGGCCTGCTGGACACGCCGGTGGTCGCCCAGGTCGGCGCATTGAAGATCGCCAAACCCTTGCTGCTGTGGATCAACGACGGCCTGATGGCGATGTTCTTCCTGCTCATCGGCCTCGAGGTCAAGCGTGAGGTCCTCGATGGGCAACTGTCGAAACCTTCGCAAATCGTCCTGCCGGGCGCAGCAGCGATCGGCGGCATGGTGGTACCGGCCCTGATCTACTGGTTCCTCAACCGCGACAATCCGGCCGCCCTCGCTGGCTGGGCGATTCCGACGGCCACCGACATCGCATTCGCCCTCGGCGTGCTGGCCTTGCTCGGCAAACGGGTGCCGGTGTCGCTCAAGCTGTTCCTGATGACCCTGGCGATCATCGACGACCTGGGCGCCATTATCATCATCGCGATTTTTTACTCCGGCGCCCTGTCGACCTTGTCGCTCATGCTGGCAGCCGCCTGCATCACTGCGCTGGTGGCGATGAACCGGATGGGTGTGGTCAAGCTCGGGCCCTATATGGTCATTGGCCTGATCCTCTGGGTCTGCGTACTCAAGAGCGGTGTCCATGCCACGCTGGCCGGGGTGACTCTGGCGTTCTGCATCCCGCTGCGCACGAAAAACGCCGAGACTTCGCCACTGCTAACCCTGGAGCATGCCCTGCATCCCTGGGTGGCCTACGGCATTCTGCCGCTGTTCGCCTTCGCCAATGCCGGCCTGTCCCTGAGTGGCATCACTGTCGAGAGTTTCACCCATGACGTGCCGATGGGCATCGCCATTGGCCTGCTGCTGGGCAAGACCATCGGCGTCTTCGGCCTGACCTGGCTGGCCGTGAAGATCGGCATCGCCAGCTTGCCCGCCGGCGCCAATTGGGGCCAGGTATTGGGTGTGGCGATTCTGTGCGGTATCGGGTTCACCATGAGCCTGTTCGTTGGGTCCCTCGCGTTCGAGCCGGGTGTGAGTGATTACGCCGGCATGGACCGGATGGGGATTCTCACGGGTTCGATCCTGGCGGCGTTGCTCGGTTATGCGGTGACGGCGGCGGCCAGTCGCAAGCAGCCTGCATTGCCAAGCTGATTCCTGGCTGCCAGGAGGGGTGTGCATATCCGTTGCTGCGGTAACGGCTGCTTAAGGTTCCGCCCTTACGGCGGCTCACTTTTGAAAAGCGCAAAAGTAAGCAAAACGCTTCTGCCCCACCACTCGGTGCCTCGCTTAGGCTCGGCATGCCCTCACTCCGGCATTGCTCCGTGGGCCGCCGCGAAGGGCCATCCATGGCCCAGCGCGGCTATCCCGGCATCCATGCCGGGATACCCACTCCACAATGCCTGCGTTCGGCCATCGTGGTTAACGGGGCGCCGAGATCAACGTCCACCACGAGGCGGCCTAGTAGCCGACCTGGTTTTGGGTGAACGTGTTTCTCCTGTGGGAGCGAGCTTGCTCGCGATGAGGCCAGCAAGCCCAGCATCCATGTGACTGAACCACCGCCATCGCGAGCAGGCTCGCTCCCACATTCAATCCTCAGCGGACACAAAACTCATATCCAACACAGCCCCCCTGTGGGAGCGGGCTTGCTCGCGATGAGGCCAGCAAGCCCAGCATCCATGTGACTGAACCACCGCCATCGCGAGCAGGCTCGCTCCCACGGGAGAAACGCGGTCCCACCCAGAACCAGGTCGGCTATCAGGCCGCCTCGGTTCTGCTTTTGATCTGGGGCGCCCCGTTAACCACGCTGGCTGAACGAAGGTATTGCGCAGTGGGCAACCCGGCATGGATGCCGGGTTAGCCGCGCTGGGCCATGGATGGCCCTTCGCGGCGGCCCACGGAGCAATGCCTTCGTTCAGGCATGCCGAGCCTAGGCGAGGCACCGAGTGGTGGGGCAGAAGCGTTTTGCTTACTTTTGCGCTTCTCAAAAGTGAGCCGCCGTAAGGGCGGAACCCTAAGTAGCCGTTACCAAAGAAACGGATATACACGCCGTCTCCCGAAACGAAGCCATAAAAAAACGACGCCTTCCCGTTCAGGAACAAGCGCCGTTTTTTCTCTTACCTAACCAAGCTTAGTGCGATACGCGACTCGTACCATCCACAGTGGAAATACGAACCCGCTCACCCACACGGAATACCTCGTTCTCCTGAACCTGCTGCACATAGGCACGCATGCTACCGTCATCTTCACGCACGGTGATTTCCACACCCTGGGTACGGGTCAAACCTTCTTCAGTAGCAGAACCAATCAGGCCACCAGCTACCGCGCCAATCACAGCGGCGACAATACTGCCACGGCCACCGCCGATGGCGCTGCCGCCAACACCACCGACCACCGCACCAGCCGCACCGCCGATGGGGGTCTTGGTGCCTTCGATCTTGACCGGACGCAAGGACTCGATGGTCCCCATGCGAATCGTCTGCACGCGACGCGCTTCGTCACGGGAGTAGGAGTCACCGGTCAGGCTCGACTGACAGCCAGTGAGCAACATCGCCATCGTGGAAAAGGAAGCAACCAGCAAAACAGACTTACGCATAGCATCAAACTCCAAAAGACAGGGATTCATTAAACTCCGCAGCTTGACGCCTGTCACGGCCTCGCCGGGATAAAATTGTTTTCATTCAGGTGGGATACAGGCGCACCCGAAAAATTCACCAAACAGTAGCGCCAATTTCCGAAACCTGCGTCATCAACCCGGGGATTTTTCATGGATTATTTCATCATCGTCGCGGTCACCGTGGCCGGTTTGTACTTCCACTGGTGGCTGTACGTACGAATCAAACGCTGGATGGACCGCGATCTGGCGCTGTCCCTGGCGGGGCAGGATGAGCAGAAAAAGACCTACATGCTGCAACAATTGGCCCGTGCCCAGGAACAAGGAGTCAAGCGTCGGGACTTGCCGCAATGGCTTAAAACCGCTGCGGCAGGTTACCCCGACACTAAGGCGCCAGACGCTCGCGCGTCCAGTTCGCCCCTTGCAGGCGGTAGTTGAGGCGATCGTGCAGGCGGCTCGGACGACCCTGCCAGAACTCGATGCGCTCGGGCAGCAAACGATAACCACCCCAATGCTCCGGGCAGTGCGGTTGGCTGTCGCTGAAGCGTTGTTCGGTGGCCTTGAGCAAGTCGTCCAGCTCAGAGCGCCCCGAAATCACTCGGCTCTGGGGTGAAGCCCAGGCGCCGAGACGGCTGCCCAGCGGGCGAACCTGGTAATAGGCGTCCGACTCCTGCGCCGTGACCTTCACCACTTTGCCCTCGATCCGCACCTGGCGCTCCAGGGCTGGCCAGAAAAACGTCATGGCCGCAAATGGGTTCGCGGCCAGTTGCTGGCCCTTGGCGCTGTCGTAGTTGGTGAAGAACGTGAAGCCCAGGGCATCCAGCCCCTTGAGCAGCAGGATCCGGCAGTGCGGGCGCCCTTCTGCATCCACCGTCGCCAGGGTCATGGCGTTAGCCTCCACCGGCGCCTGCTCGGTTTTCACCGCGTCGGCGAACCAGTGGTGGAACAGTGCAAACGGCTCGGCCGGGGCTTGCGCCTCGGTCAAGCCATCGCGGGTGTAGTCGCGGCGCATATCAGCCAGCGGTTGGGTCATGGCGCATTCCTTGTGGTTAGCCCATCACTGCTTGGGGGTATCGGCGGCCGCGACTTTCTTGGTATTGGTGGCGGCTTTGGCCGGTTGGGTTTTCTTCGCCGCAGTAGTGGCCTTGGCTGGGGCTTTCTTGGCAGGCGCCTTGGCCACGGCTTTTTTGGCCGGTGCTTTTTTGCTGGTCGGGGTCACGGCTTTTTTAGCCGCAGGCGCTGGGGCCGGCGCCGCGGGTTTCACGTCCTGGGCCGCCACCAGCGTCACTGGCGCAGGTGCCGGCATGTTGTATTTGCTCAGCAGCGCAACCATGGTGTTGGCCGGCGTGACCAGCAGTTCCACACGACGGTTCAAGGCACGACCTTCCACACTGTCGTTGGCCGCACGTGGCGCCACTGCGCCCATGCCGCGCAGCATCAGGCGATCACGTTGCAGGCCGCTGAGACGGAAAATCGCTGCCACGGACTGGGCACGCTCCTGGCTGAGTTTCAGGTTCGCGGGTGCGGCGCCCGAGGTGTCGGCGTGGCCGAGGATCAGCACGGCGGTCTTCGGGTCGGCTTCAAGGATCTTCGCCACACGGGTGAACGGGCCGAGGGTCACGGGCAGCAGCATGGCCGGGCGGTCCGGGTTGAAGGAGCCGTCGACCGGCGCGGTGACCACCAGCACATTGTCGCGGCGCTCGAGTTGGAGCTTGCTGTCCTTGATGGCGGTGCGCAGCTTCGGCTCGTAGTCGTCGAGCCAGGCCTGGGTGACTTTCGGATCGGGCATCGGCACCGCCTTGGCGGTTTCCTGATCCTTGCCGCCAAACGGCCACCACCACTTGCCGTTGCTTTCGGCTTCGGCCTTGGCAACGGCCGGTGCCTTGGCTTCGGGCTTGTCTTGAGGCTTGACGGTTTCTTTCTTCGCGACGTCGGCAGCGTCATCGGAAGAGAACGGCCACCACCCGCTCGTGGTGCTCTCGGCCTTGGCTTGCGGGGCGACGGCGGCCGGTTTCAGAGGCGCCGCTGGCGCCGTTTCCTTGGCCACGACCTTGTCGGAAGAGCCGAACGACCACCAGCTACCGCCGCCCTCGGCATCATTTTGTGGGGTTTGTGCGCAACCGGTAATAGCGAAGCACAGCGCCAGAGCGAGGGTTTTATTCGATGACATTGGATATCCACAAAATGATGTAAATGGAAAAACAAAGGCCATGTTTTGGCCGTATAAACAGACGTTTGGAAACTGAAAAGGACACGAGGTTCCGGTGCCCGCCGCCTTCAATGGCGCTTTATAGACAAGTGGCAAGTACCCTCGCAAGGTTCTGCGCGCGCGGGTCCATCAATACGTAAGGCCCGAGCGTGTTGGTCACGAAGCCAAAAGCCACATCATGTTCCGGGTCGGCAAACCCCATGGAGCCCCCGGCCCCCGGATGACCGAACGCCCGTGGGCCGAGGCCGTAGGTCGCATTCGGCACATCCGGCTGGTCGAGCATGCAACCCAGGCCGAAACGGGTCTGGGTCAACAACGTCTTGTCCTCGCCGAAGCTGTGCTGGCGAGTCAGTTCGTCGAGCATTTCACCTTCCAGCAGGCTGCCGTCCAGCAGCCCCGCATAGAACCCGGCCAGGCTGCGGGCGTTACCGTGGCCGTTGGCCGCCGGTTGCTGCATGCGCCGCCATTCCGGCTTGTTGGTACTGGTCATGATCGACGGCGGATTGGTAAAGGCCCGGGTGGTCATGGCCGTCGGCTCGCGCATCGTCACCTGCAGCAGGCGTTGGGCCGCGGCATCGCCGACGTTGCCTTTGCCACGGGCGATGTGGGCCACGCGATGAAACTCCTCGTCGGCTAGGCCAACGTGAAAATCCAGGCCCAACGGCTTGGCAATACGGGCCACGATGGACTCCCCCGGACCACGCCCATCGACCCTGCGCAACAGCTCGCCGATCAGCCAGCCATAGGTGATCGCGGCATAACCGTGGCCCTCACCCGGCGTCCACCAGGGTGTTTCTGCCGCCAGGGCATCGACCATGGCTTGCCAGTCATAAAGCGCTTCGGGCGGCAGTAATTCACGTAGCGCCGGCAACCCGGCCTGATGGCAGAGCAACTGGCGCAGGGTAATGGATTGCTTGCCGGCGGCGGCAAACTCGGGCCAATAGCGGGCTACCGGGGCATCCAGCTGCAACTTGCCTTCGGCCACCAGTTGCAGGGCGGTGACGGCGGTGAAGGTCTTGGTGCAGGAAAACAGGTTGGCGATGGTGTCGCTGTGCCAGGCTTCATGGCCATCCTTGTCGGCGGTACCGGCCCACAGATCGATCACCGTGCGACCCCCCACCTGGATGCACAACGCCGCGCCGCGCTCCTGGGGATTATCGAACAGCGCCGCGAACGCTTCACGCACCGCCTCGAACTGAAGTTCATAATGGCCTTGAATCTGCACCCGTAACTCCCTTGAAACAAACACTTTTAAGGTGGCTGGCATTGTTTCAGCCATTCAGGTTTTTGGGAACCGTCGCAAGACGGCTGGCTAAGCATGCCCCCCGTGGCAAGAAGAACCTGTGGGAGCAAGGCTTGCCCGCGATGAAGGTACCTCGGTCTCAGAAAGACCTCACAGACCTCATCGCGGGCAAGCCTTGCTCCCACAAATACATTGCCTCACCGTGAAGTTGCAGCAGCCTCAGGAAATCTCCCGCCGAAACGGCGGCAGCGCGTTGAGGATCGCCTTGCCATAGCGCTGGGTTACCAGCCTGCGGTCGAGCAAGGTGATGGTGCCGCGGTCTTCTTCGGTGCGCAGCAACCTGCCACACGCCTGGACCAGCTTCAGCGAAGCGTCCGGTACGGAGATTTCCATGAACGGGTTGCCGCCTCGGGCTTCGATCCACTCGGCCAACGCGGCTTCCACCGGGTCATCGGGGACCGAGAACGGAATCTTGGCGATCACCACGTGCTCGCAATAGGCACCCGGCAAGTCCACGCCTTCGGCAAAACTCGCCAGGCCGAACAGCACGCTGGAATCGCCGCCATCGACCCGCGCCTTGTGTTTGTTCAGGGTTTCCTGCTTCGACAGGTTGCCCTGGATGAACACCTGCTTGCGCCAGTCACGGTCAAGGCCGTCGAACACGTCCTGCATCTGTTTGCGCGAGGAAAACAGCACCAGGGTGCCCCGTGAGCCTTCCACCAGTTCTGGCAGGTCGCGGATGATCGCGGCGGTGTGAGCGGCAGCGTCACGCGGGTCGGCCTTGAGGTCCGGCACCCGCAGCACGCCAGCATCGGCGTGATGGAAGGGGCTCGGGACCACGGCGGTCACGGCTTTCTTCGGCAGGCCGGCGCGCATGCGGAAACGGTCGAACGTGCCCAGGGCGGTCAGCGTGGCGGAGGTTACCAGCGCGCCGTAGGCCACGTTCCACAGGTTGCGACGCAGCATTTCCGCCGCCAGGATCGGGCTGGCATTGACCTCGATATCGAACAGCGAACCGCTTTCGGCCAGGGTCAGCCACCGCGCCATTGGCGGGTTGTCTTCCGGGTCCTCGGCGGTGAAGGCCGTCCACAGTTCCCAATTGCCTTGTGAGCGGGACAACAGGCTACCGAACAGCGGGTACCACTCTTCGGCCTGGTTGCTGGCGATACCGATGTTGACCTCACCATCCATGCCTTCCTTGAGCAGGTCGGTCAGGCGCGTGAACAGATCGGTCAGGCGTGCGAAACCTTTCTTGAGCTCTACGCCCATTTCGCGCATGTGCTCGGGGATCACCCCGCCGACAAACCGGTGGCGTGGCCGCTCGCGGCCCTCGACGTCTTCGCCGGGCTTGAAGTCGGCCACTTGCTCGCAAGCGGTGAACATGAACTGCTGGTTCGTCTTGATTTCCCGCGCCAGCTCCGGCACTTGCTCGATGAACTTGCCCAGGTCACCCGGCAATGGATGCTGGGCCAACAGTTTGGTGAGGTTCTTGGCGGTGGTTTCCAGCCAGTCGGCGGTGGAGCGCAGCCGGGTGTAATGGGCGAAATGCCCGATGGCCTTGTCCGGCAGGTGGTGGCCTTCGTCGAACACGTAGATCGTGTCGCGCGGGTCCGGCAGCACCGCACCGCCGCCCAGGGCCAGGTCAGCCAGGACCATGTCGTGGTTGGTGACGATGACGTCGACCTTGCCCATGCCTTCGCGGGCCTTGTAGAAGGCGCACTGGCCGAAGTTCGGGCAATGGCGGTTGGTGCACTGGCTATGGTCGGTCGTCAGGCGGGACCAGTCGGCGTCTTCCAGGGCCGTGGACCAGCTGTCGCGGTCGCCGTCCCATTTATTGCCGGCCAGCTTCTCGATCATGCTGGTGAACAGCTTCTGGCTGGCCTCATCGACTTCGATCTTGAAGCCTTCTTCTTCGAAAAGCTGAGCCGTGGCGGTCTGCGCGTGGCCTTCCTGGAGCAACATGTCGAGCTTGGACAAGCACATGTAGCGCCCACGGCCCTTGGCCAGCGCGAACGTGAAGTTCAGGCCGCTGTTGCGCATCAGGTCGGGCAGGTCCTTGTAGACGATCTGCTCCTGCAGGGCGACGGTCGCCGTGGCGATCACCAGGCGTTTGCCAGCGGCCTTGGCCGTGGGAATCGCCGCCAGGCTGTAGGCCACGGTCTTGCCGGTACCGGTGCCGGCCTCCACCGCCACGATGGCGGGCTCGCCACTGCGCCGGCCTTCGTCGTCGGTGTCGATGTCACCCAGGACTTTTGCCACTTCGGCAATCATCAGGCGCTGGCCATATCGCGGCTTGAGGCTCTTGGCTTCGAGAAAACGCGAATAGGCGCCCTGGATCGTGGTTTTGAGTTCGGTGCTGATCATGAATGGTCGGGCGCAAAAAACGCTGGATAAATTTTCAGTGGTTCGGATCGGCGGCTATCATACCCCGCTAATGAATCCTGCGCAGAACGGAGTAACCCAATGACACCCTTTGCCCTCGTCTACACCCTGCATTTACTGGCGGCCCTGGTCTGGGTCGGCGGCATGTTCTTCGCCTGGATGATCCTGCGCCCCGCCGCAATGACGGCGCTTGAGGGCCCTGCCCGGCTCAAGTTGTGGGTAGAAGTGTTTCAGCGTTTTTTTGTCTGGGTCTGGGTCGCGGTGGTGCTTTTACCGATCAGCGGTGTAGGCCTGATCCATATGCGCTTCGCCGGTTTCGAAACCGCGCCGCGGTATGTGCAAGTGATGATGGGGTTGTATGTGGTGATGACGGCGCTGTTTATCCGCATCCAGGGCCTGCAACTGCCGACATTGCGTAACGCCGTGACGGCGCAGGACTGGCCGGCGGGTGCGGCGGTGCTGGGGAAGATTCGCAGGCTGGTGGGGATCAACCTGTTGATCGGGTTGCTGGTGGTAGCGATTGGCGCGGCGCGGCCGATGTTCTGAAAAAATCGGCGGCATCACACAGAACCTGTGGGAGCGGGCTTGCTCGCGAAAGCGGTGGGTCAGCTTGCGGTGATGTGTTGTGGTTCGGGCAGGCGTAGGGCTTCGACGGCGGTGGGCCAGTCGAGCAGGTATGTGCCGCCTGGCGTTTCCAGCTTCAGTTGATGTCGTTCCATGTCGGCATCGGCCACCGGCGTCCAGGGGCGTCGGCTGTCGGTGCCCAGGCTCTGGGTCAGGTTTGCCAGGTCTTCAGGATGACAGTGAAGGGTGGCGCTGACCGGGTCGTCCTGGCGCGACGCCAGTTGGCGGACGAGTGCATCGATGCGTGCCTGCTCCGGGACCTCGTTCAACAGCGTCCCCAGGGCCTCGTTGACCACGTGTGCAGCACTCGTCTCGATGCGCTCCCACATGGCTTGACGCTGGGTTTCCCACGCGGCGAGCAAGGTTTCGGCCTTTTCCCAGAATTGCGCTTGGGCCTCGAGCACGGTCGCGTCCGCCTCTGCGCTGGCGCGTTCAAGCAATTGTGCAGCTTGCACCTGGGCCTGTTCGAGGATGACCTGTGCGCGGGCACAATCAACCAGGGTTTCGCGCGCGATGTAGGGCTGCGACAGGCCTTGGCCATCGGGGCGCAGTTCAAGCGAACGCCGAGCGAGCATCGTGTCTCTCCGTTTGGATAGGGGCCGAGGGTGCCAGGCTTTGCTCAGCCTTCCAGCAGGCGGACTGCCAAAGCGTGTTCAGCTTGGCGGCTGGCGGTTGAGGGGCGGGTGCTGATTCGATGGCGATGATTCTGTCGCGTGGGAACGCCAGGCGTGCCCGTTCCCAAGCCCGTTCGCCCAACCAGGCGCGCAGCAGCGCGAGTGGGTCCTGGTCTTGTTCGAGCCAGTGCCCTGGGCGCAGGGCTTTGGCGGTGCGCTCGCACCAGGCCCGGTCCTGCGCCGAGAGTGCCTGTGTTGCCGTTAACGGCGCGCAAGTACTCGCCACCAATTCGCAGGCAAGGGCCAAGGTCCGGGGCGTGCCGCAGAACAGCGATTGCAGCGTCGGGCTGGGTTGGGGGGGCGTGCACGGCGTCATCCCGAAGCTGCGGGCAAGCGCGGCATGCTGCCCCCGGGCGAGGGTGTCGATCTGTGGCGCGGTCAGCAGGCAAAGCGCCGACGAATACCAGCCCCGGTCTGCTTCGCGCCACGCGAGGCTCCACCAGCGAACCCATGCAATCTCCGCCGTCATGCGGCGGTCCCGTTACTGTCGGGTTTGGTCCCTGGGTTTTTCACGGCGAACAGCCCGGGTGTCGCGCTGCTTTGGGGGGCGGTCGGCGCCCCGGCTGGCTTGGCGAGCGAGTGGTCGAGAAAACGTGGCAGCACCAACACGCCCTGACGCCATAGTCGGTAGAGGCCATACAAGACGCCCATCAGGATGGCGAGCAAGGTGATGCTTGCCGTCACGGTCACCGCTCGCCAATAGCCGATGTCATCGGCCTGCATGAGGAACGGCCCGAAATACGCCATCTTGCGCCGTTCCTGATACGGCGCGGCGGGAACGAAGACCACCGATAACTTGGTCGGGTTCTGGGTGGCATCGGCCATGCCGGGAATCCCACTGGCGACCAGATTGCGCACGCGCGGGGTAATGCTGTCGGGGTCCAGGGCATTGGTGTGCTTGATAAACACCGAGGCTGATGCGGGCTGGACCGGCTCACCCGGGGCCACCCGTTCCGGCAGGACCACATGGACCCGGGCGAGCAACACGCCATCTATTTGTGACAGCGTCGATTCGAGCTCCTGGGACAGCGCATAGATGTAGCGGGCACGCTCTTCCATCGGCGTGGAAATGACCCCTTCCTTGCGGAAGATCTCCCCCAGGCTGGAACGTGAGCGACGCGGCAGGCCAGCGGCTTCGAGTACCTGGACGGCGCTGTTCATGTCGGCAGGCTCGACCAGCACGGTCAGCCCCTCTTTGTCGACTTGCTTGCTCGCCTCCACGTTCTTGTTCGCCAGCTCGGCGATCACTTCGTTGGCATCCTGCTCGGAAAGATGGCTGTGCAACGCCGTCCGTTCGTCGCAACCGGTGAGCAGCAGGCACAGCAACAGTGTTGAGAACGCGCGCATGGACATGACCGGCCTTCCCTTTACTGAAGATTGGTGAGCTTCTCGATGGCCTGGGAGCCTTTGCTGACCACTTTCGCGGTCATCAGGCTTTCCAGGTGGAAGGACGACAGTGAGCGGTTCGACTGCAACATGTCCTGCGGGTCGGCAGTGCGGATAGCCTTGAGCATGTCTCGGTTGGCGCGGTCGTCCAGGCGCTGCAGTTCACCGGAGCGGCTCGACAGCGAGTCAATGATGCGTGCCGCGACGTTGTTTTCGCTGTCCGGGGCGGGGGCTTTTTCGCGCATTTGTGCGTTGAACCAACTGACATCACTGGTCTCGGCGCTCGCTTGTGGCCTGGCGCTCGTTTTGGCGGAAGTGGAGGCGAGGTTGCTGGGGTCGATGGCATGTATGTCCACGGAATGTCTCCTGTTTCAAAGGTTGGTTTGAAAACTCAAAGGTCGGGTGCCTTCAGGCGCACATCAGCCTCAAGACGTTGCGAGCGCTACCGGTGACGCTCAGGTGAAACTCGATTTCTTCCCGGTTGCGCCGGGCACGCTGGCGCAGCGGGGGCTGCTGGCCGGCCAGGCGGGCGAGGGCGAAGTCCAGCTCTTCCAGGGCAAGCTGGAACAACCGGGTTTCGCGAGCATCCAGCGCTGTGCCACGGGCAATGCGTTCGGTCCATGTCCAGCGTTCTGCGTCGAGGGTCGCCGGTGGGGGATAGCGCGCCGGGTGCTGGTCCATGAAGGCGGCGATCTCGAACAACAGGTCCTGGTCGTCCGGTTCATACCGCGCCTGCCCGTCGCCTTCGTCGATTTCCAGCAGCGTCAGCAGTTTCCTGCGGCCCAGGACCGCGATGATCTTGAGCAGCAGCGACAGGCTCGCGTCATGACGACTGCGCCGCGTGGCGTGGTCGCCCTCCATCTCCCAGGCGCCGAACAGCGCGCCACAGAAGGGGTTGTTGGCGCTGCCGAAATCGCTTTGGCTGTCGACATCGTTGTCACCGATGGGCTGCCGACGATGGGCGAACATCTGCGCCAGATCGTTGAACAGGTCTTCGTTGGAATAGGCGTCATCGATATCGACGTCGAGATTGGAGCCGGTGCCGCTGTTGATCTCTTCCAGGATGTCTTCCAGTACCAGACGCAAAGGGTCTTCGGTCTCTGCGGCAAATCTGTCCTGGGGGCTCGGCCAGCCAGACTGGGACTGTCCGCCCGTCGAACCCTTTTCGTTGCCCCACTGGACGAGCGACTCCCTCAACCGGTCGCCGGCTCCATGCAGCGCCAAGTGCAGGCCTGGTGGAGTCGGTGCAGGACGCAGCGTGGGCTCGTCATGGGACAGGTCTCTGAGAGCTCGAAGGCTGTCTGGCAAGTCGATGTGCATTGGGCCTCCTCGCATCGCGCTTGAGGTTACCCCGCCGGAGCGGGGCTGCAGCGAGAGGTCAGAATCGTATGTTTTTCGAGGCTTCCCCCATGGCGGTAATGGCTTTGGTTGCGGTGTCCATCGACCCTGCCGCGATTGCGTTCATGGTGTCGGCGACCAGTTTTTTCTGGTCGAATTGGGATTTCATGGTTGTCATCGCAGCCGAGGTCGCGTCCATCTGCTGCATGGCAGCCGTGGAAGCGGCGAGAGAAGCTCCACCAAAACTCATAGTCGTATCTCCGGGTTGTGGAATGGCGAGACGATCGTGAACGTCTCGATGGTTAAGTGGCGACCGTTGTGTAAACGGTTCCACCGATCCCACTCAACTCGTCGATATTTGCAGGCACTTCATCCGGTAATACAGCGTGCGCCGGGCGATACCCAGTTCGGCGATGACCTTGTCGATGCAGTGATGGTGGCGGCGCATGCAGTCCTCGATGAGGATTTTTTCGAACTGCTGCAGGTGTTCTTTCAACTTGAGCGTCGAGCTGTTGTGTTCCAGTTGCTCGGCGCGGGGCAGTGCCGGCAAGCCGAGCACGTATCGCTTGGCGGCGGACTGCAGTTCGCGGATGTTGCCAGGCCAGGCGTAGCCGAGCAGTTGGCGCAACAGTGCTGGCGACGGCGCGACGTAGGGCCGGTCGAGTGCCTGGGCCTCCCGGCGCACCAGCGACTGGAACAGCGGCACGATGCGCTCCTTGCGGCTGCGCAGTGGGGGCAGCTTGAGGCTGATGATGTTCAGGCGAAAATAAAGGTCCCGGCGAAACTCGCCACGTTCGACCATTTCTCCCAGCGGGCACTGGGCGGAGGCGATCACCCGCATGTTCACCGGGATGTTCTGGGTCGAGCCCAGGCGCTGGACCGTCCTGGATTCCAGGACCCGCAGCAGTTTGGCTTGCAGAGTCAACGGCATGCTGTCGATTTCGTCCAGGTACAGCGTGCCGTTATGCGCGGCTTCGACGAACCCCGCGCGATTTTGGCTGGCCCCGGTAAACGCGCCGGTGTTGGCCCCGAAAAGCTGGCTCTCGGCGAGGCTTTCGGGAATGGCGGCGCAGTTGATGGCAACGAACTTGCCGGAGCAGCCGGACATGCGATGGATCTTTTCTGCCAGCGTGTCTTTACCGGTACCCGTCTCGCCGCGCAGCAACACGTCGATCATCAGCGGAGCGACGCTTTGGACGAACGCCTCGAGGTTGAGGGCATCTTCTTTATAGGGATTGGAAAGTGCAGCGCATAGCAGCTTTTGCATCACTGACGATTCCATTTCTTGTTTGGTTAGAAGGGTCGACAAGTTGAACGATGAAAAGGCGTGTGACACTTCCTCTAGTTAGCGCCGCCGCGCGACTGCACGGGTAATGAACATTTTTCTGGTCACGAGGTTTAGAGAAGAGATTAAAAAAAAGTTCATGCTGGCACCGCCGCTGTTAATCGATTCAGCTAAACGGTCAGCCGGGCTCAAATGCCCTGCACAAGCCGTCTGGCATGGGGCACAGGCCGAAAAGGATCGGTAATGGCGTCGTTTGGAAAAATTGGATCCGACAAACGGTTCAGCCCAGGCCCTTACTTTGAGCAAGAACTCTAAAAGCAAACACTCGGCATAACTTAGTGGCATCAGCCTAGAGGCGGTTGGCAATACGTGTTGTAGTTAATTCGTCAGTTTGAAACCGACCATGGGCAATAACAGCCCACCGCTAATGTGTGAGTCGCATCAACTTCCCGGCCGGCACTCAATGCCTCGAGAATCGGCTCGATGAAGCTGTTGCTCGAGTTGCAGGTCAGGCCTTCGCTGTAGGGGCCGAAGTACGCCAGTTTGCCGCTGCGATCCCAGATCGCCACGGCCGGGCTGGCTGGAATCTGGCTCGAGCCGGGGAGCGTCGGGAGGGTTTTCAAGTGGCTCAACGTGGCCGGCAGCCGACCTTGGCTGCCGGCTTTTTGTACCGCATAAAACTCGACGCCTTGCGGCACATATTTATCGACCAGCTCGGCAAGGTGTTGTTGGTTGCCGACGTTGCACGGGCACGCCGGGTCCCAGAAATGCACCAGGCGAATGGCGCCGGGGCCGGCCAGATCGGCAGGCAGGCGCAGCGGGTCGCCGGAAAACACCACGGTGTGTTGGCTGAAAGCCCGCAGGAAACGGCCTTGGAACCAGTCATAGGCCATCCACAATACGACGGCGCATCCGAGGGCGAGCAGGCTGGCGAGCAAGGTCGTGCGGTGGGACGGGCGCATGGAGTCGATCCTCTGAGGCCGCGTAGCTTGCCATGCCTGCCGCGACAGATGAATATCGCAGGCCTACAAAGTCTGTTTCGCGCGATGCGCCTATGCCTGGAAATCTTGATGCCTGCCACTTTCGACCCCGATCTCCTGCGTGCCAGCCTGCAACCGCTGGCCCAGTGGCAAGCCCTGTCCGAGCAAGCCCAGGCCTACCAGCGGTTCTATGGCCTGGACTTTCCCCAGCGCAGCGTGCGCAAGGGATTGGGGCGTTTCGAGGTGGGTGGGTATGAGTTGGTCAGCCAGGTCTGGTGGCCGGAAAAAGCCGTGGCGACCTTGTTTGTGTTCCACGGCTACTACGATCACATGGGGCTGTACCGGCACTTGATCGAATGGGCCCTGGAGCAGAAATTCGCGGTGATCGCCTGTGACCTGCCGGGCCATGGCCTGTCCAGTGGCGAACGCGCCAGCATCGAGGATTTCGCCGAATACCAGGCCGCGCTGCAAGGCCTGTTGGCCGAGGCCGGGACGCTGGACCTGCCGCAACCCTGGCATCTGTGTGGGCAAAGCACCGGCGGGGCGATCGTCGTCGATCACGTGCTCAACCAGGGCGCGCAGAGCCCGGCCCAGGGGCAGGTCATCCTGCTGTCACCGTTGGTGCGGCCGCGGGCCTGGGGCTGGTCGCGCTTGAGTTATTACCTGCTCAAGCCCTTCGTGACCGGTATTGCCCGGCGTTTCAGCGAGAACTCTACCGACCCGCAATTCCTGTCATTCCTGCAAGCCGATCCGTTGCAACCGCTGCGCCTGCCCACCGCGTGGGTGGGTGCGCTGGGGCAATGGATCAAGCGTATCGAAGCCGCCCCGAGCAGCCCGCGCCAGCCATTGATCGTGCAGGGACAGGCGGACATGACGGTGGATTGGGCGCACAACCTGCAAGTGCTGCGCAGCAAGTTCGACCGGCCGCAGGTGTTGATGTTGCCTGAAGGGCGGCATCACCTGGCGAACGAGGCGCTGGCGATGCGGCAGGAGATGTTTGGGTTCTTGACCAAGCGGATGAGCAGGATCCGGCGGTGACTGGGCTATTGCTATCGCGAGCAGGCTCGCTCCCACACTGGATCTTAATCGATCACAAAACCTGAGTTCATCCAAATACCCTGTGGGAGCGAGCCTGCTCGCGATAGCGGTCTCAGGGATACTGAAGAACTACTGCCCGAGATTCTGCCCCACCGCCAACCCCGCCCGAATCGCCGCCAGGGCCGCTTGATAATAAGCCTGGCCCTCGGTCGATTCGGCGAAGGTGGCGAATTCTTCCAGCTCGGTATCCGTGAGGTCACGGTAGACGTACAACAGCGTGTTGTTCAGGTCCGCGCCGATCTGTTCCATTAACCGTTGGCGTTGTCCATTCAACATGCCCTGGGCCTGGCCGGCCCCCAAGAGCCCCGGGATCATCGAACTCAGGCTGTCGGCCGCCACGCCAGCGATCGCCAGGCTGACCTCGGCGCCGGCCTCGCGGGCGGGCAGGGCCTGGGCCAGGTGGCCGATGATCAACAGGCGGTTGTCGCTGGCAGGCATCTTCGGCAGGCCCTTGGCGTTTTTCGCCAATTGATCACGCCGGGTCGCCAGCAACTCAGCTGCTACGACTTTGCGGCCCAAAGGCGATTGGAAGAAGCTCAGGGCCGGCTGAGGGTCATGAAGATTCTTGCGCATTTGCGCCTCGGCCCGCTGGTCCATGGCCCGGGGGGCGAAACGTTGATTGCTGTTGTTCACCAACGCCTGGAACACCGCCGGCGGCAGGCTGCTCTGATAGCGCTGCTGGGCGGCGCTCAAGGCATCACTGAAATGCGCCCGCTGTTCCGGCCAGCCGGCGACCTTGTACAACTGGTCGTAGCTGTCTGCCCAGGCGGGCAAAACGCAGAACATCAACAGTGAGAAAAGCAAACGGCGCATAGGGACTCCTGTCAGCAGCCGACTATTCTCCGTGGGGTGTGGGGTCTTGTCGAGAATTCGTATCAAGTTCGTACTGCGGTGCAATCTGACGCAGCGAATCGACACAGCGAACCCGCTGCGTGGCGCTGTCGGTTTTGCAGGCACAGGCATACTATGCGCGCCATGCAAATACCTTCTGATCACCCGCTGCTGTTACGTATCGTCGACGACTTGGCCGAGCGCGGCTGGTCGCAGCAGAACCTCTTCCTGCCGGAGGCGCTGACCCGCGCCTTGGCGGCCGAATGCCGCCAGCGCGCCGCCGAGGGCGAACTGGCTCCGGCAGCGGTCGGGCGCGGGCCGTTCTCGGAGATCCGCGAAGGGATCCGGGGTGATCACATCCAGTGGATCGAAGCCGGCCAGGCGCAAGCCTGCGACCATTACCTGGGGCTGATGGACAGCCTGCGCGAAGCGATGAATCGCGGGTTGTTCCTGGGCCTGGAAGACTTCGAAAGCCACTTTGCCCTCTACCCACCCGGCGCGTTTTACCTCAGGCACGTCGACCGCTTCCGCGATGACGACCGACGCATGGTGTCGGCGGTGCTCTACCTCAATGACGACTGGTTGCCGGAACACGGCGGCCAGTTGCGCATGTACCTGGACGAAAACCTGGAGCAGGACGTGGTGCCCATTGGCGGTTGTCTGGTGGTGTTCCTGTCGGGGGACATTCCCCATGAAGTACTGCCCGCCACGCGTGATCGCCTGTCCTTGACCGGTTGGTTCCGCCGTCGCGGCAACGAGTTGTTCTGACGATGGAAAAAATCCTGGTCAGTCGCTGCCTGCTCGGGCATCGCGTGCGCTACGACGGCGGTACCAGCGGGCCGTTCGATCAACTTCAGCAGTGGCTCGACGAAGGCCGGATCGTGCCGCTGTGCCCGGAAGTCGCCGGCGGCTTGCCTACGCCTCGGGCGGCGGCGGAGATTCCTGGCGGACAGGGCGGGCAAGTGCTCGACGACCAGGCACGGGTCATCACCACCGACGGTGAGGATGTGAGTGCGCAGTTCCTGTCAGGCGCGTATCAAGCGCTGGAGCGGGTGCGTGAACACGGCATCCGCATCGCCGTGCTCAAGGCCAACAGCCCGTCGTGCGGCAACCTGTTGACCTATGACGGAACGTTCAGCGGTGTGAAGGTCAGCGGCGAAGGCGTGACGGCGGCGTTGCTCAAGCGCCATGGCGTGAAGGTGTTCAGTGAGCTGGAGTTGCCTGAAGCGGCGGCGGCCCTCAAGGCCTTGAACAGCGAGTAACCTTGAGCCGCGCAGTTCTCAGCGGCAAGGAACTCTCTGTGGGAGCAAGGCTTGCCCGCGATACAGGCGACTCAATTTCTGAAAGACCGCATCGCCTGTATCGCGGGCAAGCCTTGCTCCCACAAATAAATGCCCTCGCCACAAGAGCCCTCCCTCCTCTCTTGGCAAAGGTCATGTTCGATCATCGAACACTTATTGGCCGATGTCGGCTGCTTTATTTGACCAAATTAACCATCTAGTACAATTTATCTCCAGCGGCTGAAACCCCGCCGACACCAACAATAAAAATGTGGAGAAATTGCGATGCCTCCGATCGTTCTGGTGCTCAACGGCCCGAACCTGAACCTGCTCGGTACACGCGAGCCGGCGACTTATGGCCATGAAACCCTGGCTGACATCTCGGCACTGTGCGGCCGCGCCGCTGAAGAATTCGGCCTGGCGGTGGAGTTTCGCCAGACCAACCAGGAAGGCGAATTGCTCGACTGGGTTCACGGCGCCCGTGGCCGCTGCGCCGGTATCGTCATCAACCCGGCAGCCTGGACCCACACCTCCGTGGCGATCCGCGATGCCTTGGTGGCCAGCGAAGTACCGGTCATCGAAGTCCACCTGTCCAACGTCCACGCCCGTGAAACCTTCCGTCATCACTCCTTCGTCTCATCCGTCGCCATTGGCGTGATGTGCGGGTTTGGCAGCCATGGTTATCGTCTGGCCCTTGAACATTTCAGTCAGCGGTTGAAGGGTTGATGAGCATGTCGAATATCACTGTGCTGGCCGGCCTGATCGGCGCGGGCATCCAGGCCTCTCGCACGCCTGCGCTGCATGAGCATGAGGGCGATGCCCAAGGCATGCGTTACCTCTATCGGCTGATCGACCTCGATGCGCTGAAGCTCGACAGCGGCGCCCTGGCCGATCTACTGGTGGCCGCCGAACGCATGGACTTCACCGGCCTGAACATCACCTTCCCCTGCAAGCAGGCGATCATCCCGCTGCTCGATGAGTTGTCACCCGAGGCCCGTGGTATCGGCGCGGTCAATACCGTGGTGCTCAAGGACGGCAAGCGCATCGGCCACAACACCGACTGCCTGGGGTTCGCCGAAGGTTTTCGTCGCGGCCTGGGGGATGTGGCGCGCAAGCGTGTGGTCCAGATGGGCGCCGGTGGCGCCGGCGCGGCGGTGGCCCATGCGCTGTTGATGGAAGGCGTAGAAACCCTGAGCATTTTTGACGTCGAGGTCAGCCGTGCCGAGGCGCTGGCCAACAACTTGAATCAACACTTCGGCGCTGGCCGCGCCCGCGCCGGGCATGACCTGCCCACCGCCATGGCCGAGGCCGATGGCCTGGTGAACACCACGCCCATGGGCATGGCAAAACTACCGGGCATGCCGGTGCCGGTCGAGCTGTTGCGCGGCACTTTGTGGGTCGCGGAGATCGTCTACTTCCCACTGGAAACCGAACTGCTGCGCAACGCCCGCGCGGTCGGCTGCCGCACACTGGATGGCGGCAACATGGCCGTGTTCCAGGCGGTGAAGGCGTTCGAACTGTTCAGCGGCGTGGCGCCAGATGCGCAGCGGATGCTGGCGCATTTCCAGGACATGAATCACTGAAGCCTGACTACATCCCCTGTGGGAGCGGGCTTGCTCGCGAATGCGGTGTGTCAGCAAGCAAATGTGCAACTGACACACCGCATTCGCGAGCAAGCCCGCTCCCACACTGGATTCGGTGTCAGGCCTGCAGATAGCGCAATACCGATTCACAGACCATCTCACGATGCCGCTGCTTGACCGCTTCATCCGACAGGTCGATCTGAAAGATCTCACCGAACGTCTGGCGATTGGACACCCGGTAAAAACAGAACGAACTGATCAGCAGATGCACATCCAGCGGCTCGAGGCCGGCACGGAACACACCCTCTTCAGCGCCGCGCCGCAGGATCACGCCCAGGGAATCGAGGATGGTATTGGTCATCGCCTTGATCGCGCCTGACTGCTTCACGTACTCGGCGTTGTGGATGTTCTCGATGCAGACGATGCGCACGAAATCCACATTGCGATCGTGGTGGTCGAAGGTGAACTCCACCAGGCGCCGGATCGCGTCGACCGGGGCCAGTTCCGCCAGGTGCAGGCGGCTCTCGGTGGTGCGGATATCGCCGTAGAGTTTTTCCAGCACCTCGACGTACAACTGCTCCTTGCTGCCGAAGTAGTAGTAGATCATGCGCTTGGAGGTGTGGATGCGCTCGGCGATGGCGTCGACCCGGGCACCGGCCAGGCCTTGCTGGACGAACTCGACGATGGCTTCCTGAAGAATGTTTTCCCGGGTCTTCTCCGGGTTGTTCTTGCGACTCTTGCGCGGCGCGACGACGGGTTCGTCGAGCGCTGCGGAAAGCTCTGGATTCATAGTCATTGCGGGGCTCACGACCATCACTGCACAGGCTGGCGATTATGGGCCGCACCGTGCACTGAAGGAAGCCACGACACGGCCCATTACCGCCACGTTTACGATTTCCCTACAACTTGGCGTGTCGCAAACCACCGCTGCGGGACTTGGCCATGGCCGCCAGGCGCACCGCGACATTGGCGGCGCCATAACCGACGTAACCGTTCTTGCGCTGGATGATCTCGAAGAAAAAACGCCCTTCGAACGGCTCGGTGTAGACGTGGAACAGCTCGCCACCCTGGGCGTCACGGTCATACAACACGTTGAAGTAGGCCAGTTCGCTGAGGAACTCGTCGTCGAAATCGAAACGCGCCGCCAGGTCGTCGTAGTAATTGAGCGGGATGTCCAGCAACGGTACGCCCGCCTCTTTGGCACGACTGACCTGAGCGAAGATGTCGTCGCAGTCGAAGGCGATGTGATGCACGCCGGAGCCGCGATAACTCGACAGCGCGTGTGAGATCGCGGTGTTGCGGTTCTCGGAAATGTTCAGCGGCAAGCGGATCGAACTGCAGCGGCTGCGCAGCGCACGGCTTTTTACCAAGCCATAAGGGTCGGGCAAGACCACTTCGTCGTCGGCCTCGAAATCCAGCAGGCTCTTGTAGAACAGCACCCAACTGTCGAGGCTGTCGGCCGGTAGCGCCATCGCCATGTGGTCGATGCGCTTGAGCCCGGCCCCAATGACCGCACCCGGCTGCAGGTTGAAATCGGTGCCATAGACGTCGGCCTGCTGGTCCACCAGGTAAATCAGGCTACCGTCCGGTGCGCGCACCGCCGCCAGCTCCAGTTCATTGGGGCCCACCAACCCACGATAGGGCTGGCCTTTGTAGGCAACGGCCCGCTCCAGGGCGCTGGCGCTGTTTTTCACGCGCACGGCGGTGGCGCACAACGACGGTCCGTGGGCTTCGAAAAAACTGTGGGCGAAGGAGTACGGTTCGCTGTTGAGGATCAGGTTGATGTCGCCCTGGCGCAGCAGGCTGACATTCTTCGAACGATGCTGGCCGGCCTTGACGAACCCCAGCCGTTCCAGCCAATGGGAGAGCTTGGCACCGAGGTTATCGTCCACGGCGAACTCGAGGAATTCGATGCCGTCGTATTCGCTGGCCGGCGGCGTGGCGAACAGGATGTCGGCATTACGCATGGAGGGCGCTTCTTCAGCCAGGCGCTGACGGGTCTTTTCTTCCAGGTACAGCAGCGAGCGCAGGCCGTCGGCGGCATTGGCCCGTGGCGGCGCGGCGCGGAACCCGTCGTTGAAGATTTCCAGCGACAGCGGTCCGGTATAGCCACTCTTGATGATCGGCGCCAGGAAACCCGGCAAGTCGAACTCGCCCTGCCCCGGGAAACAACGGAAATGCCGGCTCCATTCCAGGACGTCCATGGCCAGGATCGGCGCGTCGGCCATCTGCACGAAGAAGATCTTGTCGCCGGGGATTTCGGCGATCGCACTCGGATCGCCCTTGAGGGACAAGGTATGGAAGCTGTCGAGCAACACGCCGAGGCTGGGGTGATCGGCCTGGCGCACGATGTTCCAGACCTGTTGATACGTATTGACGTGGCGGCCCCAGGCCAGCGCTTCGTAACCGATACGCAAGCCACGCGCACCGGCCCGTTCGGCCAGCAGGCGCAGGTCATCGATCAGGATCTGTTCATCGCCGACGCTGTCGGCCGAGGCATTGCTGCACA
The DNA here is from genome assembly GCF_000416195.1 of Pseudomonas sp. CFII68. Classification (NCBI taxonomy): domain Bacteria; kingdom Pseudomonadati; phylum Pseudomonadota; class Gammaproteobacteria; order Pseudomonadales; family Pseudomonadaceae; genus Pseudomonas; species Pseudomonas sp. CFII68. The sequence continues at coordinate 5,511 of NZ_ATLN01000109.1, read as the reverse complement.
CCAGCACCAGGTCAGTGCCCAGTTCCTGCATCAGGTCGAACTTGCGCTCGGCCCGCTCCAGGTTGCGCGACAGGCGATCGCGGCGGCAGCCTTCGAAGTCACGAAACGGTTGGAACAACGTGATGGCGATGCCCAGGTCGGCGCACATCTGCCTGATTTCCCGAGGGCTGCCATCGTAATAGAGAAGGTCGTTCTCGAAGATTTCCACCCCATCAAAACCGGCGGCGGCAATGGCTTCGAGTTTTTCCGGCAAGGTACCGCTCAAGGACACGGTGGCAATGGAACGCTGCATGACTTCGGCTCCCGGGACAGGCATCGGCTACAAAAGGTGCGCCGCTTTTTAAAGAGTCAGCCGATTATTGAGCTGCCAGTTTCTTTCAGCAATTTAATATGTACCATCCGGTTAGTTTTTTGGGCGATTATCGAACAAAATGCCCATAGCTGAATTGACGATTTTTTGCTCACTGCGCACCATCGCTCCCACATGGATGCCGGCCCTGCCGACCTCGATGGACAGACCCAGACCAACCATAAGAATTTCAAAAACGGGTACACGTTATGATTCCTTCCCAAAGTTCCCGCCTGGCCCCCGCCCTGGGAGTCTCCACCGGCACCATCGGTGACAAGATCCGCGGCGCCATGGCCGTGGGCAAGACCCGTTGGGGCATGCTCGCCCTGGTGTTTTTCGCCACGACCCTGAACTACATCGACCGCGCCGCCCTGGGCGTCATGCAGCCGATCCTGGCCAAGGAAATGAACTGGACGGCGATGGATTACGCCAACATCAACTTCTGGTTCCAGGTCGGTTATGCCGTCGGCTTCGTGTTGCAAGGGCGGCTGATCGACCGGATCGGCGTCAAGCGCGTGTTCTTCTGCGCCGTGCTGCTCTGGAGCCTGGCGACCGGCGCCCACGGCCTGGCCACCTCGGCGGTGGGCTTCATGGTCTGCCGCTTTATCCTGGGCCTCACCGAAGCCGCCAACTACCCGGCCTGCGTGAAGACCACACGGCTGTGGTTCCCGGCGGGCGAGCGGGCCGTGGCCACCGGTATCTTCAACGCCGGGACCAACGTCGGCGCGATGTTCACCCCGATGCTGCTGCCGCTGGTCCTGCACGTGTGGGGCTGGCAGGCCGCGTTCCTGTGCATGGCCGCCCTCGGCGGGATCTGGTTGCTGTTCTGGGGCCTGAAATACTTCAACCCCGAAGACCATCCCACCGTCAAACAGTCGGAACTGGACTACATCCAGGCCCAGGACGAACCGGACCAGGTCCGCGTGCCGTTCTCACGCATCCTGCGCATGCGCGGCACCTGGGCGTTCGCCCTGGCCTACTCGATCACCGCCCCGGTGTTCTGGTTCTACCTCTATTGGCTGCCGCCGTTCCTGAACCAGCAGTACAACCTGGGCATCAACGTGACCCAGATGGGCATCCCGCTGATCATCATCTACCTCACCGCCGACTTCGGCAGCGTGGGCGGCGGCATCCTGTCTTCGTTCCTGATCGGCCGTGGCCTCAATCCGATCAAGGCGCGACTGGTGTCCATGCTGCTGTTCGCCTGCTGCATCATTGGTGTGATCATGGCCGCGGGTTCCAGCAGCCTGTGGATGGCGGTGTTCGCCATTTCCCTGGCCATCGGCGCGCACCAGGCCTGGACCGCCAACATCTGGAGCCTGGTCATGGACTACACGCCCAAGCACATGATGAGTACGGTGTTCGGCTTCGGCGGCATGTGCGCGGCCATCGGCGGGATGTTCATGACACAACTGGTGGGCCACATCCTCACGATCACCAATAACAACTACACCGTGCTGTTCACCCTGATCCCGGCGATGTACTTCATTGCCCTGACCTGGCTGTACTTCATGGCACCGCGCAAGGTGCCTACGCTGGAAAACTGATACCAGTCAGCCGGGGATTATTTATCCCACTGTGGGAGCAAGGCTTGCCCGCGATGAAGGCGCCTCGGTTCACTCAGGACCGCATCGTCTTCATCGCGGGCAAGCCTTGCTCCCACAATTGCCCCCTTCACAATCGGTGTTAAGCCCGCCGCTGTTGCCACGCCGCCGCCAACCCACTCAAGCAGATCAAGGCGATGCCCACCACGGTGGTCAGCGTCGGCGTGTGGTTGAACAACAACCAGCCCAGCAGCCCGGCAAACACGATCTGGCAGTACCCGAACGGCGCGAGCAGCGCTGGGGCGGCAAAGCGGAAGGCCTGGGTCAGCATCAGGTGCGCCGTCATCCCGCAGGCGCCCAGCGCCAGCATCATCGCACCGTGCAACAGGCTCGGCACTTGCCAGAAGAACGGCACCAGCGCGCTCATCACCAAGGTATTGCACAGGCCGGCGAAGAAGTTGCTGGTGGTCGGGCTGTCGATCTCGCTGAGCTTGCGCGTGAGCAGTTGGTAGAAACAGAAGAACAGCGCCGAACAGAACGGCAGTATCACCGCCGGGGTGAACAGATCGCCGCCGGGATGGACAATGATCAACACCCCGATAAAGCCGAAGATCACCGCGATCCATTGCCCGCGTGTCACGTGTTCGCCCAGCAATGGCACCGACAAGGCGGTGACCAGCACGGGCGCGAGGAAGTTGACCGCCGTCGCCTCCGCCAGTGGAATGAACATCAACGCGGAGGTGAAAAACAGACTGGTGCCCAGCAGGCACAACGCCCGGGCCAACTGCCATAGCGGGCGCTTGGTACGCAGCACCCGCAGCCCCGAGCGCGGCAGGAAAATACCCGCCATCAACAACGTGTGCACTACGTAGCGCGCCCAGACCACCATGACGATCGGATAAAAACCCGAGAGGTATTTCGACAACGCGTCATGACTGGAGAACAGGAACGTTGCGACCAGAATAAGCACGATGCCCTTGAAAGCCTGATTGACGCCGGAGAGCGGTGTGCTGACGGTCATGAGGGAAACCTGCGTTGCTTGATGTAAGGGCCGTGACGCACGATGCAGTTGTTGGGCCAGCGAGCATACCGATAAGTTCTGAATCCGAAGTGTAATGAAAATTCCGCAGCCAGGCAGGATTGGCTCATCGCTGAACCAAACCCCGTGTTCGTTGCCTGACAGCTCAAGCGCGGCGCGCACCTTGGGCGCCTAAAAGCTAGACTCATCGCCACAGCAGTCATTTCTCGCAGCGTCATTCAGAGGGTTTCCCACATGTTATGGAAAAAAGGTCGCCGCAGTGACAACGTGGTGGACGCTCGCGGCGACGGTGGGGGCGGCGGCGGAATGCGTTTCGGCGGCGGCAAGGGATTGAGCCTGACTGCCGTCCTCCTGATCGTCGGCATCGGCTGGATCACCGGTCAGGACCCGATGCAGATTCTCGGGCAACTGGCCGGGCAGATGGACCAGTCCGCCCCCGCCACTTCACAAACCCGCCAGGCGCCACCGGCCAACGATGAACAGGCCGAGTTCGTGCGCTCGATCCTCGGCGATACCGAAGACACCTGGGGCCAGGTGTTCCAGCAGGCCGGACGCCAATACCAGCAGCCCAAACTGGTGTTGTTCAGCGGTCGGGTCAATTCGGCCTGCGGCCTTGCCTCGTCGGCGACCGGTCCGTTCTATTGCCCGGCAGACCGGCAAGTCTATCTGGACATGAGTTTCTTCAAGGAAATGTCCCAACGCTTCGCCGCGGCCGGGGACTTCGCCCAGGCCTACGTCATTGCCCACGAAGTCGGACACCATGTGCAGACGCTGCTCGGCGTGTCGGCGAAAATCCAGGAAGCGCGCCAGCAAGGCCGGCAGATGGAAGGCGACGGCGGCTTGTTGGTACGCCAGGAGTTGCAGGCCGATTGCCTGGCGGGTGTGTGGGCCAACCATGCGCAAAAACGCCTGAACTGGCTGGAGCCGGGAGACATCGAGGAGGCCTTGAACGCCGCCAATGCCATCGGCGATGACCGCTTGCAGCAACAAGGCCAGGGCCGCGTGGTGCCGGACTCCTTCACCCACGGCACGTCGGCGCAGCGCGTGCGCTGGTTCAAGACCGGGTTCGCCCAGGGCCAGGTCAGCCAGTGCGACACGTTCGCGGCGAAAGCCCTGTAGATGAAGTGGGGGGCGTTGATCGGGCTGGTGCTGTGCTGCGCCGTTGCCCAGGCCGAGGAACATGGCGTCAACGTGGTCGCCCAAGGGCGACTGCAGTTCAAGGGCGGCGCCATGGCCGTCGGCGTAAGCCCCCCGCCGGCGTCCATCCAGCGCGTGCTGATCATCCTCCACGGTCGGCTGCGCAATGCCGACACCTACCTGCACAGCGCCGAAAAGGCTGCCGGGCAGGCCGGACAACTGGGCACCACCCTGATCATCGCCCCGCAGTTTCTCAATGAACAGGACGTGGCGCGCCATCAATTGCCCAATGACCTCCTGCGCTGGCAAGGCAACGACTGGATGGCCGGCGGCCTGTCCACAGGGCCCAACCCGGTCAGTTCGTTCCAGGTACTGGACGACATCGTTGCGCGAGTCAGTGACCGGCAGCAGTTTCCCGAAGTGAAAGAGATCGTCATCGCCGGCCATTCCGGCGGCGCCCAGGTCGTGCAGCGCTATGCCCTGCTCGCCCACGGCCAATACCGGATCAGCCCACGCTTTGTCATCGCCAACCCGTCGTCCTATGCCTACTTCGATGCGCAACGGCCCATGGCTTTCGACCCTGCCAGTTGCCCTGGCTTCAACCGCTGGAAATACGGCCTGCAGGACATGCCCGCCTATGCCGCCGGACAAACACCCGCCCGGCTGGAGGAAAACTACGTCAAGCGCGACATCGTCTATCTGCTCGGGCAACAAGACACCGACCCGGAACATCCGGCGCTGGATAAAGGCTGCGAAGCACAAACCCAGGGGCCGTATCGGTTACTGCGCGGGCGTTTCTTTTTCGACTACCTGACCCGGCGCCATCCCGAGGGGTTGAACCAGCGGCTGATCGAAGTGCCCGGGGTGGGGCATAACGGGGATGGGATGTTGACTTCGCCTGAGGGGTTGAAGGTGTTGTTTGGTCAGTAAGTTTTGTAGCGGTCGAAAGGGCCTCTTCGCGAGCAGGCTCGCTCCCACAGTGGATTTGTGGCGAACAGAGATTTTGTAATCGACAGAGAGCCCCTGTGGGAGCGAGCCTGCTCGCGAAGGCGGCGGGTCAGTCACCACTTATCTCAAGCCGACAACATCCGCCGCAACGCCGAACAATCCCGCGCATGCCAATCCGTCAGCTCCGGCCATGGATTGTCCGGCAGGTTCACCAGCACCGTCCGTGCGCCCGCCGCACGTCCGCAGTCCAGGTCAAAACGGTAATCGCCCACCATCACCATCGCCTCGGGCGCCACGTTCCAAGCCTCGGCCAGCTTCAACAGGCCACCGGGGTGAGGCTTGGGCGGTGCTTCGTCGCGGCCCAGCACATTTTCCACGGCGAAACAGTCCGCCAGGCCAATGGCTTCGAGGGTGACGTGGGCCAGCTCGCGGGCGTTGCGGGTGAGGATGCCCAGGCGATGGCCGCGCCCGGCCAGCTCGCGCACCAACTCGAC
>NZ_ATLN01000108.1:0-16729 GCF_000416195.1 Pseudomonas sp. CFII68 | reverse complement strand
CGCGAGCAAGCCCGCTCCCACAGTGGACCGCGTTTCTTCAGAAAGAATGCGGTCCACTGTGGGAGCGGGCTTGCTCGCGAAAGGGGCACCACGGTGTTACGCCAGCCTCAGTAAGACCTGCCAGTATGGTTATTAAGAGAAATAACCTTGGTCTTGCCAATGCGGTGACGGTAGATCTCACGCAGGTACTTGATGGATTTCTTCACGCAGTCGCGGGACAGGCGGATGTCGTTGATCGAGACGAACTTGTCCTTGTCGTTGATCAGCTCGCGATACTTCTTCTCGTACATCGGCTTGATCGCGTACCAGTTGGTGTCGAGGATCTTCGCCGGGTTTTCGAATTCGTTGAGCAGGTCGTCGATGCGTTCTTCGTCGAAGTCTTCATTGATGATGAAGTCCAGGATCGAGTTGTCCAGGGTGTCGTCGAAGCGGTACGGGGTGCGGGCGAAGCAGCGTTTGATGAAGGCCACGATCAGGGTCAGGAAATCATCCGACAGGCACGGGCTCTTGGCGATCAGCGTGGTGAGCGACAGGTTGGCCGACGCGCCGATCACCAACGCGTAGCGCTTGAGGGTGGTGTTGGGGAACAGGCTGTTGAGGTGGGTCTTGAGCCGGTTCAGGTCCATGTAGGACAGCTTGTAGTCCTTGGGCAAGGAAACGATGGACACTACCGACGAGCAATTCTTGAAGAAGTGCAGGTCATGCAGGGCGGCGGCGTCGTAGCCGGAATTCTTGTACTGCTCCAGCGACGCCCGGTAGCGCTTGGATTCGATCGGCAACAGGCTGATGCCTTCGATGGCCTGGGTGACCTTGTTGAAGTGCGGCAGGTCGATGGAGCGGAAGAACAGGTCGTCGATGTTCAGGCGCGGCGGCTCTTTCTCGAACACCTTGAACTTGTCGCCGCTCGGCGCCGGGGTTTCCGGGACGACGGACTCGGCGTAGGCAATTGCCACCGGGCCGGCCAGGCTCATGAACAGGTCGTTGGCGTCCAGGCGAATGGTTTCGCCAATGTCGATGCCGGCACGGCGGAAGTAGTTCTGGTCGTAGTCGGTGGTGACGGCCTGGGCCGTCAGGATGTTGAAGATCTGCTGGGAGATGTACTGGTTGGCGTGCTTCTCCATGGCATTGACATCAATGTTCTGGATGTTGCCGTCATCGCTTTCTTCGGCGTAGCGCATGATGTCGTTGGAGATCAGCATCATCGCGTTCCACGGGCGGATACGGCCCATGACGCTGGCTTCGCTGCTGTCTTCGTTGGCGAAGTTGTACGAGAAATCCCATTCTTCCGACAGGTACTTGCACAGCAGGCGTCCGGCGTTGATGTGCAACGCCTCGGACATTTCACTGCGGTGGTCGGAAATGTTCGGCAGCACACAGATGCCGCTGGTGAAAATCGGTTCGAAGACGAAGGAGTGACCGCTCTTGCTGTCGTGTTCGTCCATCGGCTTGGTGTCGAACGTCTTGTTCATGTACGAGTACTGCTGGGCCAGGCCGAATTCCGAGGCCATGCCCGAACCGGTACCGCCGCCGGCACTGAAGATCGAGAAGTACAGGCGCGACTGGTTGGCCTTGATGCCGCAGCTGTCGATCAGGTACGAGTGGATCATTTTCCAGTCGGGGCTGGAGAACCGCTGGGTGTCCTTGTTCAGGATGATCTTGGCCAGGTACTGGCCCAGGATCGGCGCGTTACCGGCGCCACCGGCATGGACTTCCGACAGGTCCATGATCTTCATTTTGCTGTAGTCGCGCAAAAAGCCGCTCTTCTCGCCCTTGCGCGAGAAGCGGATGCGCCCGGCGATGTCCTTGTCCAGGTCGCCGAGCATCACCAGCGGTTCCACCAGGAACACCGGTTTGCTGGCCTTGCTGTTGCCCAGGCGCAGGTTGTTGCGGATCCACTGCGCGGGGCTGTAGCCCTTGTCGCTGTAGGCCTTGTCTTCGGCGTTGAATTCGTTGAGGTAGAACTTGCGGGCGTTGTACACCAGCTCCGCCACGTCCAGGGCGATGTTGGAGCCGCAGCGACCCAGGCCTATCAGGCACACCGACGGGAACTCCTGCTGGGCACGGTCGCTCTCGTCCTCTACCAGATGGGGCGGGCGCGGGAACACCGCGTCGCGCAGGCCATCGAGGTTGTCGAGGATCCGGTCGGTGTTGGTTTCGGTGAAATACAGATACTGTTGAGTCGACAGGGGACGCGAGCTGCTCGATGGTTTCGAGACTTCAGGGCCGTTGGCGGCCGGGCTCAGGGTCAGATCGGATACCGCAGTGGCTGTTTTTTTGGAAGTCATTGTGCGCCATATGCCTGAACTTGGTTGGCTCGACGAGCGCTGTCATCGAACCATCGCGGATGGGAGCTCGCGTCCTGGATGGCGCGAAGGTCGGCCCGAGCGTCCAGGGCTATAGCCTGGGGGCCGCTCGAGAGATTCTTTCCTGATAGGTTGAATCGGCCACCGGGAGACGATCTTTAATCAAGAATGGGCGAAATGATGGCAATTGTTGCAGGAAATTGACCGTTATCAAGAAACGCGCCGCTCGCCATGGGTGGGTATCAGCCTTGCGAATGATTGGAGACAGCCTGCGCGCCGCTGTCTAGATTGCAGATTCCGCTAATGCTCCATAACAATAAAAGAGACGGACCCATGCAGAACTCGACCCAAGCGGCGAATGCCTGGCGCATTCTGTTCCTGTTGTTCCTGGCCAACCTGTTCAATTTCTTCGACCGCACGATCCCGGCGATCATCATCGAGCCGATTCGCATGGAGTGGAGCCTCAGCGACTTCCAGATCGGCATCATCGGCACCGCTTTCACCCTCGTCTACGCCATTGCCGGGTTGCCATTGGGACGCATGGCCGATACCGGTTCGCGCAGCAAGTTGATGGGCTGGGGCCTGGCGACCTGGAGCGCGCTGACGGCGGTCAACGGCCTGGTGGGCAGTTTCTGGGCGTTCCTCGTGGTGCGTATGGGCGTGGGGATCGGTGAGGCGAGTTATGCGCCAGCGGCCAACTCACTGATCGGCGATCTGTTCCCGGCCCATCGCCGGGCGCGGGCCATGGGCATTTTCATGCTGGGCCTGCCGATTGGCTTGCTGCTGGCGTTCTTCACCATCGGCGCGATGGTCAAGGCCTTCGACAGCTGGCGCGCGCCGTTCTTTATCGCGGCTGTGCCAGGCCTGGTGCTGGCGGTGTTCATGTTCTTCATCAAGGAGCCCAAGCGCGGCGCGGCGGAAACCGTGCAGGTGTCCCAGGAAAAGATCGACCGGCCGATCCGTCGAGTGTTGGCGATCCCCACCTTCCTGTGGCTGGTGTTGGCCGGGCTGTGCTTCAACTTCGCCACCTATGCCTGCAACTCATTCCTGGTGCCGATGCTGCAACGCTATTTCCTGATGCCGTTGCACGAGGCGGCCGTGGCCACCGGGATCATGGTGGGCGTGACCGGGTTGTTCGGCTTGACCCTCGGCGGCTGGATCGCCGACAAGATTCACCAGCGCGTGCCCAGCGGTCGCTTGCTGTTCGCCGCGTTCAGCCTGGTGATCTCGACGCTCACCACGGCCTGGGCATTGCATGCCGGGCGAATTGAAATCGGTGTGTTCGTCGCGGTGTTCAGTGTCGGCTGGTTGTTCGCCTATACCTTTTATACCTGCGTGTACACGGCGATCCAGGACGTGGTCGAGCCGCGCCTGCGGGCCACGGCGATGGCGCTGTTCTTCGCCGGCCTGTACTTGCTCGGGGGCGGCCTGGGGCCGGTGGTGGTGGGCGCTTTGTCCGACTACTTCGCCCGCACGGCCATGGCCGCGGCCGGGGTCGACCAGATGACCGAAGCGTTCAAGGCCATCGGCCTGCATGACGCGATGTACCTGATCCCGGTGGCGCTGTTCCTGACCATGGTGTTCCTGTTCCTGGCGTCACGTTGTTTTGTGCGCGATGCCAAGCGCATGAAGGACGGGATGAGCGCGGTGGTGCTGCCCGAAGGTGTTGTGGCGACGGCTTGACAGCATCTGTGGGAGCAAGGCTTGCCCGCGATGAAGGCGATGAGGTCTTTCGGAAAACCGAGGCGTCTGTTTCGCGAGCAAGCTTTGCTCCCACAAATCCCTCGCCACAGGGGCTTGTGCATTTTGGCTAGCGGACCTTCTCATCCCGCCCACGCAGCAAGCGATTGGGCATCACCAGCGCCGCGGCCAACCCCAGCAGCGACACCGCCGCGCTGATCACCAGCAAATGCCGGAACGTCGCCTGCAATTCCTGGCGCAAGGCGTTCTGCGCCTCGCCTGGGGCGGCGTTCAGGCCGTCCAGCAAGACGTTGCCGGAATGCCCTTCACCGATCAGCGACGAACTGGCGAGCTGGGTGAAGCTTGAATCTTGCAGCAAGGCCAGCAGCAACGCTGATATCAGTGCCACACCCACCGCGCCGCCAAGGGAGCGGAACAGGTTGGTGGTGCTGGTGGCGACGCCGATGTCCTGTTGGTGTACGGCGTTCTGCGCGCCCACCAGCGAAGTGGGAAACTGCATGCCGGAGGCGATGCCGCTGAGCAGCATGAACAGGCTGCTCAGCCAGAGCGCAGCGGGCGGGGTGAAAGCCATGCCGAGGATAGCGAACGGGAAGAGCAGGGCGCCGCTCAGGATCATCGGCTTGTAGCGCCCCGTGACTGAGGTCCGGCGTCCGGCGCAATACGCGCCGATCGGCAGTCCTATCGCCAGCGGCAGCAAGTGCAACGCCGCACTGTCGGCGCCCGCGCCGGTCACGCTCTGGAAGCGCAACGGCACCAGCACCGTCAGGGAAATCGCCTGGAAGCTGGTGAAGAACACCGTGCACCAACACAGCACCGCATCGCGGTTGGCGAACAGGTGCATCGGCAACAACGGCTCCCGCGCCCGGCGCTCGTGCCAGGCGAACACCCCCAGCGCCGCGCCTGCGCAACCCAGCAATCCCAGCACTTCACGGCTGTGCCAGGCATGACCCTGGCCGACCTGGGTAATCCCCAGCAGCAGCGCCGTCAGGCCGATGATCAGCAACACGGTGCCCAGGTAATCGATGATCGGCGTGCGTTGCGGCACCGGCAGCCCGACCAGGCTGCGTCGAGCCACCCACCAGGCCACCAGGCCCAGCGGCAGGTTGATCCAGAACACCCAGCGCCACGACAGGTACTCGGTCATGTAGCCGCCGAGCACCGGCCCGGCCACGCTGGCCACCGCGTACATGCTGCTGAAATAGCCCTGGTAGCGGCCACGTTCGCGGGGCGCGATGATGTCGCCGATGATCGCCTGGCTCACCGAAATCATCCCGCCGGCGCCGATGCCCTGGAAAATCCGCGCCAGCACCAGTTGCTCCATGTTTTGGGCCAGGCCACAGAACAGCGAGGCCAGGGTGAACAGGCCCATGCCGAACAGCATCAGCGGCCGGCGACCGTAGAGGTCACCGAGCTTGCCGTAGATCGGCACCGCCACGGTCATGGCGACCATGTAGCCGGAAATCACCCAGGCCAGCAGGCTGACGTCGGCAAATTGTGCGGAGATGGCCGGCATCGAGACGGCGACGATGGTCTGGTCCAGCGCACCGAGGAAAATCGCCAGCATCAGGGCCACCAGCACGCTGCGGATGGCCGGTTTTGGGGCTTGGAGCGTATTGAACTGAGTCACGGCAGAACCTGCGGGCATCACGCCAGGTAAGGCGAATGGGATGACGCCCGCAGTTTAAGTCGATAGGCGGCTATTCGATAGCCTCGTAAGGAAGCCCGACGTAATTTTCCGCAATGGTTTTCCGGCCGGCCTCGGAGTCGAGGAAATATTCCAGCTCGGCTTCGCTGATGCGCTGGTTGAAGGCATCGTCGTCGAAGCGGTGCAGCATCGAGGTCATCCACCAGGAGAACCGTTCGGCTTTCCAGACGCGCCGCAGGCAGATGGCCGAATACTTCTCCAGCAGATCCACACGGCCGTCGCGATAGACCTTGAGCAGGATGTTGAACAGCGTGCTGACATCGCTGGCCGCCAGGTTCAGCCCCTTGGCGCCGGTGGGCGGGACGATGTGCGCCGCATCGCCCACCAGGAACATCCGCCCATACTTCATCGGCTCGACCACGAAGCTGCGCAGCGGGGCGATGCTTTTCTCGATGGACGGGCCGGTCACCAGGGCTTCGGCCAGGTCGGCGGGCAGGCGGTTTTTCAGTTCATCCCAGAAGCGCTCGTCCGGCCAGTCGGCCACTTGTTCCTCGGCGGGCACTTGCAGGTAATATCGGGTGCGGGTCTTGGAGCGCATGCTGCACAAGGCAAAACCGCGCGCGTGGCGCGCGTAGACCAGTTCTTCGTGGACCGGCGGGGTGTCGGCCAGCACGCCGAGCCAGCCAAACGGGTAGACGCGCTCGAAGACCTTGAGTTTTTCCGCAGGAATGGACTGTCGCGCCACGCCGTGGAAACCGTCGCAACCGGCAATGTAGTCGCAGTCCAGGCGCCAGGTTTCCCCTTCATGCTCGAAGGTCACGAAAGGGTTTTCGGTTTGCATGTCGTGGGGTTGAGCATTGCTGGCCAGGTACAGGGTCCGGGCGCCGGCGGCTTCGCGGGCGGCCATCAAGTCACGGGTCACCTCGGTCTGGCCGTAGACCATGACATTTTTACCACCGGTCAGGCCCTTGAGGTCGATGTGCACCCGCCGATCGTTGAGCACCAGTTCAAAACCGTCATGGGGCAGGCCTTCGGCGTCCATGCGCTGGCCAACGCCGGCCTGGCGCAGCAGTTCGACCATGCCTTGCTCCAGCACACCGGCGCGGATGCGGCTCAGGACGTATTCCGGGGTCTGGCGTTCGAGGATGACAGTGTCGATCCCGGCGTTGTGCAGTAACTGGCCGAGCAGCAAGCCAGAGGGGCCGGCACCGATAATAGCGACTTGGGTCTTGAGGGTTTTCATTGTTCTTATGACTCGCACGAAGCACGCGACCAGGGTCGGTGTTGATTATTAGAAATCGAGTGCCTACATTTTTCGCTTGCGGAGCTGTCAATTGAAGGGGAAAACTGAGCTGATACCTGTTCTTTTCGCCAATTGGTGCGATTATCGCCCGCAACCCCAGGCCCGGATCCACGTTATGAAAAAACCTGACCTGCCTTCGATCCCGGTGTTCAAGCTCTACGGTGAGAGCCAGGAATGGCCGACGCCGGACCTGTTGCACTGCGAGACCATCTCCAAGCGCAGCCGCGAGCATCAATGGGAAATCAAACCCCATCGGCATGCCGATCTGTGCCAGCTGTTGTTTGTCTTCAAGGGCCAGGCGGAACTGGAAATCGAGGGCCGGCGCACGCAACTCACCGAACCGGCCGTGCAGATCCTGCCGCCGCTGTCGGTCCATGGCTTTCGTTTTTCCGAGGATGTGGAAGGTTATGTGGTGACCCTGGCGGCGCCGCTGGTCACGTACCTGCAAGCGCAACTGGGGCATTCGGTCAACGTCCTGGCCCAGGCCGAAAGCTACCCCGCCCTTGAGAATGCCGAGTACCTCAATAGCCTGTTCAGCGCCTTGCAGAATGAGTACGTGGGGCATCAACCGGCGCGGGAAATGCTGATGCACGCGCTGGTCAGCGTGATCATGGTCTGGGTCAGCCGCCAGGTGATGCAGCGCCACACCCAGGCCCAGCGCCCGCAACGGGCCCGGGAATACCTCAACGGGTTCATTCAGTTGGTGGAAGAAACCTATCGCGAGCACGTCAAGGTCGAGGACCTGGCCCATCGCCTGGGCATTTCCGTGTCGCACCTCAACGGCACCTGTCGGGAACTGGCGGGGCAACCGGCGTTGCAGATCATGCATGAGCGCCAGTTGCTGGAAGCCAAGCGCCTGCTGACCTACACCGGCATGACCATCTACGAGATTTCCGAGATGCTCGGGTTTTCCGACCCGACCAACTTCACCCGGCTGTTCCGCCGGCGCGTCGGCATCTCGCCCAAGGCGTTCCGGGACCGGCTCAAGACCGATCAACAGGACGACTGACCACGCCTCAGCGCAGGGCGTTCAGGGTCGCGCTGTGGGGGATGCACCGTTCGAAGTTGCAACTGGCGTATTCACGGGGCAGTTGCCGGGCCTGCTCGACCCGATAGGCCGCAGTGCCATACAGCGCTAGCGTGGCGGCGCAGGTGACAAAAATGGCGAGGCGTCTTCTTGTTTTAATGTTCATGGCGGTGACCTCTGAACGAATACCCGGGGGTACTACTTTCAGAATAGGTCAGCCGTGGCGAGTTGCCAGCCTGGCAGGCTTTGTGTGTAACCCGATATTCAGAACACTGATATTCCCCTGTTGGTGGGAGCAGACCTGTGGGAGCTGATCTGTGGGAGCAAGGCTTGCCCGCGATGGCATCGCCTCGATCCATCAGCTACACCGAGGTGCCTGCATCGCGGGCAAGCCTTGCTCCCACAGGTCTTGCTCCCACAGGGTATAGGGGTGGGCTTTTAACCGGGTTATTCCAGGTGCTCCGGCTTCATCGGATCGCCTGGCTTGACGTCCAGTTGCTTGCGCACGTCTTCGAACATTTCGTCGTAGTACTTGTGCATCGAGCCGATGCTGGCGGTCTTGGGCAAGCCGTATTTCTGGGCGATGCGCGTGGCATGGCGGGCGAAGTCGAAGGCCTGGTCCTTGGCCAGGAAGAACGTCTCGTCCAGGGTCTTGTCCTCGATGGTGCCATGCACCCGGAACGACATGCCCGTGCCCTCCTTGCCGTCCTGATCGACCTTGTAGTCGATGCACAGGTTGTAGCTGAAATCGTCCTTGTTCAGCGCATGGCGCTCCATGTGCAGGTGTCCGGGTTCGAACATGGCCATAAGCAACTCTCCTTAGAAGGCATGGGGAGTAGGGCAGACCCTGGATCTGCCCTGCAAGTTTCCTGTTATCGATAAGTAATGCCGGGTGTCGCCGTGCTGATGCGGGTGCCGGCCTTGCCCTGGACGATCGCGTCGATGTCCGAGAGTGAACCGATCACCGCGACCTTGCCAGTGTTGCGCGCGAATTCGCAGGCCGCCTGGACCTTCGGCCCCATGGAACCGGCGGCGAAGCCGAGCTTTTCCATGTCGTCGGGGTGGGCCTGGGCAATGGCTTTCTGGGTCGGCTTGCCGAAGTCGATGAACGCGGCGTTGACGTCGGTGGCGATCACCAGCAGATCGCTTTCCAGCTGTTCGGCCAGCAGCGCCGAGCACAGGTCCTTGTCGATCACCGCTTCCACGCCTTGCAGCTTGCCGTCGGCGTCGTACATCGTCGGAATGCCCCCGCCGCCGGCGCAAATCACGATGCTGCCCTTTTCCAGCAGCCATTTGATCGGGCGGATTTCAAAGATGCGCTTGGGCCTGGGGCTGGCGACCACGCGACGGAACTTGTCGCCGTCCGGGGCGATGGCCCAGCCTTTTTCGGCGGCCAGTTTCTGCGCCTCTTCCTGGCTGTAGACGGGGCCAATGGGCTTGGTGGGTTTTTGGAAGGCCGGGTCGTTGGCGTCCACTTCAACCTGGGTCAGCAGCGTGGCGAAGGGGACTTCGAAGTCCAGCAGATTGCCCAGTTCCTGTTCGATGATGTAGCCGATCATGCCTTCGGTTTCGGCGCCGAGCACGTCCAGCGGATACGGCGCGACCGAGGTGTAGGCCGCCGCCTGCAACGACAGCAGGCCGACCTGCGGGCCGTTGCCGTGGGCGATCACCAGTTGATTGCCAGGGTGGATTTTCGCGATCTGTTCGGTCGCGGTGCGGATGTTGATGCGTTGATTGTCTGCGGTCATGGGTTCACCCCGACGCAGGAGGGCGTTACCGCCCAGGGCAACGACGATACGCATGGTGCTGTCCTTTCAAAAATGGAACGAACAATGCTGTTCCCTTGTGGAAGCTTGCCTGTGGGAGCAAGACCTGTGAGAGCTGACCTGTGGGAGCTGATCTGTGGGAGCAAGGCTTGCCCGCGATGCAGGCACCTCGGTGTAGCTGATGGATCGAGGCGATGCCATCGCGGGCAAGCCTTGCTCCCACAGGTCAGCTCTCACAGGTCTTGCTCCCACAGTTCTGCTCCGAGGTCCTAGATATCCGCCAACGCCGACACCAGGATCGCCTTGATGGTGTGCATGCGGTTTTCCGCTTGCTCGAAGGCAATGTTGGCCGGCGATTCGAACACTTCTTCGGTCACTTCCACGCCATTGGCCAGGTTCGGATAACGGGCGGCGATGTCCTTGCCGACCTTGGTTTCGCTGTTATGGAACGCCGGCAGGCAGTGCATGAACTTCACCCGCGGGTTGCCCGAGGCTTTCATCATCTGCGCGTTGACCTGGTAGGGCAGCAATTGCTCGATGCGCTCATCCCAGGCTTCCACCGGCTCGCCCATGGACACCCAGATATCGGTGTGGATGAAGTCCACGCCCTTGACGGCTTCCTTCGGGTCTTCGGTGATGGTGAGGCGCGCGCCACTTTCGGCGGCGAAGGCCTGGCATTGGTCGATGAAGTCCTGATGCGGCCACAAGGCTTTCGGCGCGCCGATGCGCACGTCCATGCCCAGTTTGGCGCCGATCATCAACAGCGAATTGCCCATGTTGTAGCGGGCATCACCCAGGTAGGCGTAGCTGATGTCATGCAGCGGCTTGTCGCTGTGTTCGCGCATGGTCAGGGTGTCGGCGATCATTTGGGTGGGGTGGAATTCGGCGGTCAGGCCGTTGAACACCGGCACCCCGGCGAACTTGGCCAGCTCCTCGACGATCTCCTGTTCGAAGCCTCGGTATTCGATGGCGTCGAACATCCGCCCCAGGACCCGGGCGGTGTCTTTCATGCTTTCCTTGTGACCGATCTGCGACGACACCGGGTCGATGTAGGTGACGTGGGCCCCCTGGTCATGGGCCGCAACTTCGAAGGCGCAGCGGGTGCGGGTCGAGGTCTTCTCGAAAATCAGCGCGATGTTCTTGCCCTTGAGGTGCGGCTGTTCGGTGCCGGTGTACTTGGCACGCTTGAGGTCGCGGGACAGGTCCAGCAAAAAGTGCAGCTCGCGGTTGGTGTGGTGCATCAGACTCAGCAGGCTGCGGTTGCGCATGTTGAACGCCATGATGTGGATCTCCTCAGGTGTAGGTTATCCCCGGGGCCGGTCTCTGCCGTGGGATGCAGAGCGGTGCCGGCCCAGGCTCAAAGGTTAGTAATCGATCGGGTCGCGGATGATCGGGCAGGTCATGCAGTGACCACCGCCCCGGCCCCGGCCCAGTTCACTGGCGCTGATGGTGATGACTTCCACACCGGCCTTGCGCAGCAGGGTGTTGGTGTAGGTGTTGCGGTCGTAGCCGATCACCACGCCCGGTTCCACGGCCACCACGTTGTTGCCGTCGTCCCATTGCTCGCGCTCGGCGGCGAAGCTGTTGCCGCCGGTTTCCACCACCCGCAGTGTCGACAGCTTGAGGGCCGCGGCCACGGTGTCGAGGAAGCTGCTGTCCTCGCGGCGAACGTCGATGCCGCCGGGCTTGCTTTCGTCAGGGCGCAGGGAGAAGGCGACGATCTGGCTCACCACTTCCGGGAAAATCGTGACCAGGTCGCGGTCGCAGAAGCTGAACACGGTGTCCAGGTGCATGGCGGCGCGGGATTTCGGCAAGCCGGCGACGATCACCCGCTCCACGGCTTTGTTCTTGAACAGGTTCAGCGCCAGTTGGCCGATGGCCTGGCGGGACGAGCGTTCGCCCATGCCGATCAGCACCACGCCGTTGCCAATGGGCATCACGTCGCCGCCTTCGAGGGTGGCGTTGCCGTGATCCTGGTCCGGGTCGCCGTACCAGATCTGGAAGTCAGCCTGGGTGAACTCGGGGTGGAATTTGTAGATGGCGCTGGCCAGCAGGGTTTCCTGGCGGCGCGCCGGCCAATACATCGGGTTCAGGGTCACGCCGCCGTAGATCCAGCAGGTGGTGTCGCGGGTGAACTGGGTGTTGGGCAGCGGCGGCAGGATGAAACTGGAATGCCCGAGGAAATCGCGGAACATCTGGATGGTCTTGCCACCGAAGCTGTCCGGCAGGTCGTCGGCCGAGACGCCGCCGATCAGGAATTCGGCGATATGGCGCGGCTCCAGGCTGCGCAGCCACGAACCGACTTCATTCACCAGGCCCAGGCCCACCGAGTTGGCGGTGATCTTGCGCTGCAGGATCCAGTCCAGGGCTTCGGGGATGGCGACGATGTCGGTCAGCAGGTTGTGCATTTCCAGCACGTCGATGTCGCGCTCGCGCATCTTGGTGACGAAGTCGAAATGATCGCGCTTGGCCTGGTTGACCCAGATCACATCGTCGAACAGCAGCTCGTCGCAGTTGTTCGGGGTCAGCCGCTGGTGGGCCAGGCCTGGGGAACACACCATGACTTTACGTAATTTACCGGCTTCGGAATGCACGCCGTATTTCACTTTTTCCGTGGTCATTACAAATCCTCCCGTTAGAACAATCAGCCAACTACAAGGTCAGGAAGCCGTCGTAGAGCCCATAGGCCGCCACCAGGGCGCCTGCGACCACTGCGGCGAAAATCAGCTTCTCGACAGAGGTGAAAATCGGTTTGCCCAGCTCGTGCTTGGCCTTGGCGAACAGGATCGCGCCGGGGGCATAGAGCAGGGCGGAGAGCAGCAGGTACTTGATCCCGCCGGCATACAGCAGCCACACCGCATAGATCAGGGCGATGGCGCCGATGGCCAGGTCCTTGCGGCGCTCGGCCGCGAAGCCTTCGTAGGTCTCGCCGCGCACCGCCAGCAACACTGCGTAGGCCGCCGACCACAGGTACGGCACCAGGATCATCGAGGTGGCGAGGTAGATCAGTGACAGGTAAGTGCTGGCCGAAAACAGGGTGATGACCAGAAACACCTGGACCATCGCGTTGGTCAGCCACAGGGCGTTGGCCGGTACGTGGTTGGCGTTCTCCCGGCGCAGGAACTCGGGCATGGTGTGGTCTTTGGCGGCGGCGAACATGATTTCGGCGCACAGCAGCACCCAGGACAGCAGGGCGCCGAGCAGCGAGATGATCAGGCCGACGCTGATCAGCACCGCGCCCCAGTGCCCCACGACATGCTCCAGCACGGCGGCCATGGACGGGTTCTGCAACTTCGCCAGTTCTGGCTGGGTCATGATGCCCAGGGACAGCACGTTCACCAGCACCAGGAACAGCAGCACGGTGATGAAACCGATGACGGTGGCCTTGCCGACGTCGCTGCGTTTCTCGGCGCGGGCGGAAAAAATACTCGCGCCCTCGATGCCGATGAACACCCACACGGTGACCAGCATCATCTTGCGCACCTGGTTCATCACGCTGCCCAGGTCCGGGTTCATCGTGCCCCAGATGTCCCGGGTGAAGATCTCGAGCTTGAAGGCGAACACCGCGATCAACACGAACAGCACCAGCGGCACGACCTTGGCGACGGTGGTCACCAGGTTGATGAACGCGGCTTCCTTGATGCCGCGCAGCACCAGCCAATGCACCGCCCACAACAACACCGAGGCGCCAATCACCGCAGCTACGGTGTTGCCTTCACCAAAAATCGGGAAAAAGTAGCCCAAGGTGCTGAACAACAATACGAAGTAGCCGACGTTGCCCAGCCAGGCGCTGATCCAGTAGCCCCAGGCGGATGAGAAACCCATGTAGTCGCCAAACCCGGCCTTGGCGTAGGCATACACCCCGCCATCCAGATCGGGTTTGCGGTTGGCCAGGGTCTGGAACACAAAGGCCAGGGTCAGCATGCCGACGGCGGTAATCGCCCAGCCGATCAGCACGGCACCGACATCGGCACTGGCCGCCATGTTTTGTGGCAAGGAAAAGATTCCCCCGCCGATCATTGAGCCGACCACCAGTGCAACCAGCGCACCCAATCGAAGTTTTCCGGGGGTATCAGACATTTGCGAGACTCCAGTGCAGGAGAAGAGAGTCAACAGACTAAGTCGATTTGAAAGTTGAATATCTGATCTGGATCAGTGCATGACAACATTCCATTGTTAATGAAGGAGTTAACACCGTCCGTTGGCGTCTTGAAGTTGCTCGAAAGGCCCGCTTCAGGGCCTTTGGCAAAGGGTTTGTGAAGGTTTTCTTGCCGCAGGACTATTCACGCTAGTTGATTTCCGTTGGGTCGCAACTATTTTGTAGGCTGCGTTCGTGACAATAATAATAGGGGAGGCATGGTCTTTTTAATTAGGGCCATTGGAGAATGGCCGAGTCATAAGGCTTTGGACTTTGTATGGGTGACGTTATTCAAAAACGTTATGTCGCTTTATTTACTTAATTTAATAGTGAGCAAAAATGCCGCAGCCGATTGAAAAGTTGCCACTGGGCGCACTGATCGCGCTGGTGGTGGGGTCAATGATCGGTGGCGGGATTTTTTCCCTGCCGCAAAACATGGCGGCTCGGGCCGATGTTGGTGCGGTGCTGATCGGCTGGGCCATCACCGCCGTCGGCATGCTGACCCTGGCCTTCGTGTTCCAGACCCTGGCCAATCGCAAGCCGGAATTGGACTCGGGCGTGTACGCCTATGCCAAGGCCGGGTTTGGTGACTACATGGGTTTCTCGTCTGCCTGGGGCTACTGGATCAGCGCCTGGATGGGCAATGTCGGTTACTTCGTGCTGCTGTTCAGCACCTTGGGCTACTTCTTTCCGGTGTTCGGCCAAGGCAACACGCCGGTGGCCATCGGCTGTGCGTCGTTGTTGCTGTGGGCGGTGCATTTCCTGGTGTTGCGCGGGATCAAGGAGGCGGCGTTCATCAACCTGGTGACCACCGTGGCCAAGGTCGTGCCGCTGTTGATGTTCGTGGTCATGGCCGCCGTGGCCTTCAAGGCCGAGATTTTCACCCGCGATATCTGGGGCGCGATGAGTCCGGACCTGGGCAGTGTGATGGACCAGGTGCGGCACATGATGCTGGTGACGGTGTTCGTGTTCATCGGCATCGAAGGCGCCAGCGTCTATTCAGCACGGGCAGAACGACGTGCGGACGTAGGGCGTGCGACGGTGATCGGCTTTCTCGGGGTATTGGCGCTGCTGGTGCTGGTGAATGTGTTGTCCCTGGGGGTCATGAGCCAGCCGGAACTGGCGCAGTTGCAGAACCCGTCCCTGGCCGGCGTCCTGGAGCACATTGTCGGGCCTTGGGGCGCGTTGCTGATCAGCCTGGGGTTGGCGGTTTCACTGTTGGGAGCCTTGCTGTCCTGGGCGCTGTTGTGCGCTGAAATCCTCTACGCCACCGCCCGGGACAAGACCATGCCGGCGTTCCTGACCAAGGAAAATGCCAACCATGCGCCGGTCAACGCGCTGTGGTTGACCAATGGCATGATCCAACTGTTTTTGCTGATCACTCTGTTTTCCGCAGGCACCTACACCAGCCTGATCTACCTCGCCTCGTCGATGATCCTGGTGCCGTACCTGTGGTCGGCGGCCTATGCGGTGCTGCTTTGCGCCCGGGGGGAAACCTACGAACAGGGCTCGGCCCGGCGGATGAAAGACCTGTGCATCGGTGGCGTCGCGCTGTGCTACGCGGTGTGGCTGCTGTATGCCGGTGGCGTGAAATACCTGCTGTTGTCGGCGCTGTTGTATGCACCCGGGGTGATCCTGTTTGCCCAGGCCAAGCGGGAACAGGGACAGCCCTTGTTCACCCATGTGGAAAAGGGGATTTTTGCTTGCGTGATGTCAGGGGCGGGCGTCGCGGCGTATGGGTTGTACAGTGGGTTTTTGGCGTTGTGAGGCGAAGGTCACCTTTTTTGGGGGAGTTGAAGGGGGTCTGTGGGAGCAAGGCTTGCCCGCGATGCAAACACCTCGGTGTAGCTGATAGACCGAGGCGATGCCATCGCGGGCAAGCCTTGCTCCCACATAAATCCCCTCGCCACAATGAACTGTCGTCGACACACAGGCATGGGCCATCACCACCGTGCCCGATGCGCGCCCAGTTCCGCCGCCGGCAAGCTCCATTGCAGTGGCGTCCCGGTGATTTTCACGGGCACCTGCAGGCGATGGGCCGGTCCCCACGGGGTCTGTTCGACCACCAGGCCCTGATCATCCTCGGCTTCGGCCCGCAATGGGGGCGAGTCCCCAGCGCCACGTTCGATCAACAGCTTCGCCGTGCGTGCCAGTGACATGCGTGCCGAGCCGCCGTGACCGCTTGCCAGGCGTCGGGACAATAGCACCAGGGCGCTGGCCGCCAGCAGATAGCCGGTGCCGTGATCCAGCGCTTGCACCGGCAGCGGTGTCGGCTTGTCGGTGTGTTTCCAGCCCATGCCGGCTTCGGCAATGCCGCTGCTCATCTGCACCAGGCTGTCGAAGCCGCGCCGGTTCTGCCACGGGCCGCTCCAGCCGTAGGCATTGAGGCTGACGTCGATCAGGCCCGGGGCCATCTGCCGACGCAGCTCGGTGCCGTAGCCCAGATGCTCCAGGGCGTCGGCACGGTAGCCGTGCAAGAGGATGTCGGTGTCCTTGAGCAGTGCCTCGAATACCGCGCGATCGTCGGCTCGATGCAAGTCGAGGCGGGCGCAGCGTTTGCCCAGGGTGACTTCTGGCACCACGCCGGGTTCGTTCCAGGTCGGCGGGTCGATGCGCAGCACCTCGGCCCCCAGACCAGCGAGGAAGCGGCTGGCGACGGGGCCGGCCAGCACGCGGGTCAGGTCCAGCACCTTGAGGCCCGCCAGTGGCTGGGTCACGGAGCCGAGCCAGGGTTTGCGCTGCTCTCCAGGCGTTTCACTCAGGTGCACCAGCGGCTCGGCATTGACTGCCAGGCCTTGGGGGTGGGTTTGCCAGGCCTGCCACGAACGCATCTCGGCGGCGCACCC